>CACZRU010000021.1 GCA_902783605.1 uncultured Lachnospiraceae bacterium | reverse complement strand
CTCCTCACCTTTGCGGGGGCGATGCTCTGCTGCTTTCTGTGGGGAAGCGCATTTCCTTCTATAAAGATTGGTTATTCTTTGTGGAATATTGACTCCTCCGATACATGGGGAATAATAAGATTTGCAGGAATGAGGTTTGCTCTGGCTGGATTTCTGGTTATCATCTTTGGAAGTGTTTTGAGGAGGAAGGTGCTTATTCCTCAACGAAATGAAATTCCACAGATAATGTTTCTTTCGCTATTTCAAACGATAGGACAGTACTTCTTTTTTTATCTGGGGCTGGCTCATACTACAGGAATCAATTCTTCTGTGGTAAATTCACTGACTTCATTTTTTGCTATTATCATAGCAAGTCTGATCTTTAAGATGGAAGACCTGACCTGGAAGAAAATCCTTGGATGTATATTAGGTTTTTCCGGAGTCCTCCTGATAAATATTACTGGAGCGGGGTTATCTGTAAATCCACTGGGAGATGGACTTATTGTTCTTTCGGCACTATGTTATGGCGTATCCTCTGTCATGATTAAAAGATATTCTGTGGAACATGATACAGTTCTGTTTAGTGGGTACCAGTTTATGTTTGGAGGTATTGTCATGATGCTGGCAGGCAGTGCTGGAAAACATGTAACTGCAGGTGGTGATCTGCAGGTGAGTGGTCCCGATATTATTCCAGCTATTTTGATACTTATTTACCTGGCTCTTATCTCCAGTGTGGCATATACACTGTGGGGGATTCTGCTGAAATATAATGATGTTTCGAAGATTTCTATATTTGGTTTTATGAATCCAATCTTTGGAGTAGTGTTATCGGCAATTCTTCTGGGAGAGTACAGTCAGCTGGGACTAAGGTATGTGCTTGCTCTTGTTCTGGTAAGTGCAGGAATCGTGATCGTAAATTTAAGAGGAGAAAAGAACAGCTCTTCATAGTAGCAAACTAGAAATGTATAGGACTTTTTATAGTAGTTTGGTATAATACTATTATAATTAATTTTTGCATATGGGGGTGATTAATATGCTAAAGGAGTGGGTAAAGGAAGACAGGCCGTCCAATGATGTGCTTACCGAAAGATTGGAAAAGGCAAGGATGGATCTGGCAGTAAGACAGATGATGGTTAAGGAGAAGAATCTTCCGGTTCTTGTTGTATTTGATGGCTGGGGTGCAGCTGGAAAGGGAAGTGTTCTTGGAAGAGTTATAAAGGGCATGGATCCAAGATTCTTCAAATGTGAGACACTGACAGAACCAACCAGCGATGAGACGAGAAGACCATTTCTCTATCGTTATTTTGTCAGGATACCTAAAGAAGGAAAGTTTTCCTTCTTCGATGGGAGCTGGATGGGAGAGGTAACAACTCAGTTTCTGCATGGTGAGATCAGTAAGAAGCAGTACAAGGAACACCTTACCAGTATTAAAAGATTTGAGAGAACACTGAATGATAATGGATATCTTGTGGTGAAGTTTTTCTTCCATATAGATGAGAAAACTCAGAAGAAGAGAATCAAGGAGCTGGAGAGCGATACTTATACAAAGTGGCGTGTGTCGGATAACGACAAATGGCAGAATAAGCATTATGACAAGTGCTTGGAAGTATATGATGAGTATATAGAGGCTACCAATCAGTTTGTTGCTCCATGGTACTTTATTGATTCATCTCAGAAGAAGTGGGCTGAACTTCAGGTTACTGAGATTCTTGTGGCAAGCATAGATACAGCTCTTAAGAATGCTGAATCAAAGACGGCGCCACTGCTGCAGAATACATTTCCGCTTAGAGATACTCCAAAGCTGGCCGACATTTCTCTGGATAAGTCGATTACAGATGAAGAGTATAAGGTTGAACTGGATAAGCTGCAGAAGAGACTTGGTGAACTCCATAACGAGCTGTACCATAAGAAGATTCCTGTTGTTGTTGCGTATGAAGGCTGGGATGCGGCTGGAAAGGGCGGTAACATCAAAAGGATTGCTGCTGCGCTGGATCCAAGAGGCTATGAGGTTCATCCGATTGCGAGTCCTGAACCTGCAGAGAAGGCCAGGCATTATCTCTGGAGATTTTGGAACAGGCTTCCAAAGGATGGGCATATTGCTATATTTGACAGAACTTGGTATGGCCGTGTAATGGTTGAAAGACTTGAAGGGTTCTGTTCGGAGAATGACTGGCAGAGAGCCTATAATGAGATAAATGAATTTGAGAAGGAGCTTGCTGACTGGAATGCAGTTGTGATTAAGTTCTGGGTTCAGATTGATAAGGATACACAGCTTGCCAGATTTACGGATAGGCAGAACACACCTGAGAAGCAGTGGAAGATAACAGACGAAGACTGGCGCAACAGAGAAAAATGGGATCAGTACGAGGCTGCTATAGATGAGATGCTTCAAAAGACTAATACAAAATATGCTCCATGGTATGTGCTTGAGTCAAATGATAAGAAGTATGCAAGAATCAAAGCGCTGAAGATTCTTATCAAGGCGATTGAAAAGAAACTTGCAGAGTAAATGCTTAAAAACTAATTGAAAATGATTATGAAAGGACTTTCTCCTCGTGATAAGAGGGGGGAGTCCTTTTTTATATCATAAGAAATTGCTTTAATAATTTTTAAACTACGAAGGAATATCATTTGTTATATCACAGGAAACTTATTTGGCATATTTATAAGGGTGATTTTTAAAAAAAATGAAAAAGAATTTTTTTTGAAAAAAATATAAAATTGGTGTTGACTTTGTAAAAATAACACGGAATACTGCTTAATAACTTGAGTTGGCCAGGAGGTGAATCTGGCTTAAATTATATATTTGGTGAGGGGTTTAGTGATTTTTTAAAAAAAATGAAAAACCTTTTATAAATCCCATTGAAAAATCTATTATAATAAAAAGGAGAGGAAAATATGAGGTATTTTAGTTTTGTTTTTGGTGCAACAGTAGAGCAGATTGAAAAGAATGCAAAGGTTAAGCTGCGTGATTATTGTTATGACAATACAATAAACGCTCTTAATATGTACATGTACAGGAATATGAGAAATGATGAGACTTTCTTTGTGTACAGGGAGGAAAATGGTACCATGCTTACTTCTTTTTCTTATGATGAAAAGAAGGAAACTATGGAGGATGCTTATGCATTTATCTTTGAAGAACTGGGGAATACATTTCTTATAAAGAAAGTTAAGACTGATCCGTATGAGATTACAATGTATCAATTCCTTGAAAATCTCGTTGAGGGTAAAAGAAGAGATTATATCATGCCGACAAGAATCGTTGAGAATGCACATCTTTGGATCTATGATTATTTTTATGTTAGAGATCCACATACACTGAAATATGATTTTAAAGAGAAGCTTATCTCTTTTAATGACGGCAAAAATCCACTCTATAATCAGAGATTTAAAGACGAGCTTACAAATATTGAAACACATAAAAATGATTCGGGGTATCAAGGGAATTTAGTTCATTATGTAATTTCTGCTGGCAGTATGGAGGCTGCCAGTGATATGACAGAAACTCTTATGTGGAAGCTTTTGGAATCAAATAGAATAAGTGGCAGAAGAATAGAAATTATCTCAGAGATAGATCCTTATATTTATAGAGGCACCAGCCGTCTTGAAGAGATGATTGAAAATAATAATGGTGGAGTTATTGTTTTTGATCTTACTGAGAGGTTTGGTAGTAATCCAAGTGATTATCTTAAGGCCAGTGAATATCTCCTCAAGCTACTTAAGACATATCGTAATAAGTGTCTTTTTGTATTCGTATATAATAAGAATAATCCGGGCTTTTCGTATCATCTGCTCCCACATATCAGCAAATATGTAACACCGGTAATGCTGAGTGAGGGCAAGGGTGACAGAAAGGCGGCAGTAAATTATATGAAGCGCCTTATCAAAGCATCGGATTATTCTAAATATGCCGGGCAGGCTGGAGAGTTCATGAAGCTGTTCCCAGGAGATGATTTTACACAGACGGATGTCCTCATGGCCTATGAACAGTTTGAATCCTGGTGTCTGAATAAGAATGTAATGAAGGCCTATGATTATGATATATCTGAGGACTTTATGCTGGATAGAGATGAGGACGGTGGCTCATCCTATGAAAAGCTGAATAACCTCATAGGACTCAGCCAGGTGAAGAAACAGATAGAAAGTGTTTTAGCATCAGATATCATTGAAAAAGAAAGAAGAAAAAGAATGGGCAAGGGATACGAGTCAACTGCCATGCATATGGTGTTTGCCGGTGATCCTGGTAGTGCCAAAACCACTGTGGCTAAGCTTTTTGCCGGAACGGCAAAAGAAAAGGGCGTTCTTAAGAGTGGTGCATTTGTTGAAAAAGGTGGAATGGACCTAAATGGCTGGGGCTGTGTTTATCTTATAAGAGAAGCATTTGTCGCTGCTAAGGGTGGCGTTCTATTCATAGATGAAGCATATTCCTTAACTAGTGATTTGGCAATCACAACACTTATCCAGGAGATGGAAAATAAGCGTGATGAGGTTATTGTAATTCTTGCTGGATATAGTGAAAGAATGCGTCAGTTTATGGAACTGAATGAGGGCTTGAAGAGCAGAATTCCACATTGGAT
>CACZRU010000020.1 GCA_902783605.1 uncultured Lachnospiraceae bacterium | reverse complement strand
GGTACTCCAATAGGATTTATCTCTGCAGCAATAGGTGTATATAAGGAAATTTCAGAGTCTGCAAAAGAATATAAGATTGCAAAAGAAGAAAGAATACGAATAGAGGCTGAATGCAAAGATGCAATTGAACTTCTTAATGAATATCAAGAAGAAATGGAGACGGTTGTTTCTGAATATATGATTGATAGATTGACTATCTTTGGTGGGGCTCTTGATCAGATGGATGTGGCACTAATTGGTGATGACACAGATTCCTTTATAGAAGCAAATAATAAGATACAGAATAAGTTGGGAAATGATTCTCAGTTTACTTCAATGGATGAGTTCGATGCACTTATGTCGTCGGATAGTACTTTAAAATTATAAAAGGTGATGTCTATGATGATTAAGAAAAAGAGTGCGATAATGACATTTTATTATCTGATTGCGGTTGATAAAACAGTTTCGGATGAGGAAATTGATATTTTTGAAAGTATAGCAAATGAGATTGATCCGGATTTCTACAATGTGTACAAAGATTCTTTAAATGACGATTATAGAAATCAGATAGAAAATCTTATTGATGAAGAGGATTTTTATGATGTGATTCTTGAAGGCGTTGATAAGGTTCTGTTTCAAGAACTCTCAGAGGGGGAACAGGGCGTTTCTTCAAGACATCTTTTATGGAATCTTTTAGTTGTTGCATTTTGTGACGGAAATTATTCGATTGAGGAAAGACGTCTGATAAAGCATATTGTTAGAGTGCTGGATATTGAAAAGGATATCTTTTTAGAAATGGAACAGCTCATGAAGGCAAATGTTGCGGTAGGCAATGAGCTTGAAGCTATTGAAAGAAGTGACAAGCCTTATAATGAAATACGCCCAATGGTTGAGGAACTAGAGAAAAGAAGAGAGGTTATAGTAACTTCTGCAAAGGCTCTTATAGAGGATGAATTATATATTCCGGTTAGTAAAATGGAAATACAAAAGAATCAGATGCTTGAGGATACTAAAGAAGCTGCTCAGAAAGCTGCTTCAAATGTTGCAAACTTTGTTTCTCCTCTTACCAATACAGTTACTCCGATAGCAACAAATATAAATGATCAAACAAAGAAACTGCTTGGAAATATTATGACAAAGAAAAACAAATTCTTTACATAGTTTGTGGAGGTGGAGATATGCCAATACCATTAGTCTTTATAGGGATAGCAGCAGTTACTGGAGCTGTAGGAGCAGGAACTACAGTAAAGGCTGGAGTTGATCAGTCACATGCTAAAAAGTTAAATATTAATTCTGAAGAAAGATTGAAGCAGGCTGGAGAACGTTTGGATGTTCTTAGAAAACAATGTGGTGATTCTCTTGAATCCCTGGGAGGAGAAAAACTCGCTGTTCTTAGCGGGAGCCTTAAGGATTTTGTTGATGTATTTTCAAATATAAAAAACGTAGATTTTACTGATTCTGTTGGTTTACAAGAACTAAGTAAATTCCATATAGATCAGAAATCTTTTGGTGAGATAGGTAAAATTGATGGATTTGTAAAGACCATGACGACAGGTGCATTATCTGGTATTACTGGTGGGGCATTAGCAGCTTTTGGCGCATATAGTGCTGCTGCTACATTTGCGTCAGCATCAACTGGAACTGCAATCGCATCCTTAAGTGGAGCGGCAGCATCAAATGCTACGCTTGCATTCTTTGGAGGCGGCTCTCTTGCAGCAGGAGGGCTTGGGGTAGCAGGAGGTACAGCTGTATTAGGTGGACTTGTTGCAGGTCCCGCACTTTTAGTTATGGGAATTATTGCAAATAATAAAGCGGGGAAGTCATTAGAGAATGCTTTAGCAAGTTCTGCAGAAGTTGATGTTGCTATAGAACAGATAGAGACTGCTAATATACAGTGTATAGGTATTCGTCGTAGAACTTATATGTTTTACAGCCTCCTTGCAAGATTGGATTCATTCCTTCTTCCGCTGGTATTTGATATGAAAGATATTGTAAAAAATGAGGGATATGATTATTCGACCTATTCTGCTGAAAGCAAAAAAATTGTAGCAAGGGCGGCTTCTGTTGCTGTAACGATAAAGAGTGTTATAGATACTCCAATACTCTCAGAGAATGGAGAATTAATGGAAGAATCTGGAGAAGCTTATAAGAGAATAAGTTCAACATTACAAGATTAGTATGTAAGGGAAAGTATGCCACTAAAGATTATCCGAAATGACATAACTAAAGTATCTGCAGATGTCATTGTCAATTCTGCAAATCCCAAACCTAAGTATGGGACTGGGACGGACTATGCTATTTATGCTGCTGCTGGAGTAGATGAACTCCTAGCAGAACGTAAGAAGATAGGTAATATTCATGTTGGTGATATTGCGGTTACACCGGCGTTCAAATTGAATGCCAAGTATATTATCCATACAGTAGGGCCTATCTGGTTCGGAGGGGAGCAGGGAGAGTTAAATTATCTGAAATCATGTTATCAGAAATCTCTTGATAAGGCATCTGAACTTGGGTG
>CACZRU010000019.1 GCA_902783605.1 uncultured Lachnospiraceae bacterium | reverse complement strand
CCGGATTAGGCGAATCAGATCTGGCAGGATATAGAGTATATAGGAAGAATGGTGAAGGCAGCTATAACCTTATAGCAACAAGAAGTGCAAGGACATCATTTGATTATTCATATATAGACTATAATGTTGATGGAAATGCTACATATGTTTATAAAATAGAAGCTATAGATGTGGTTGGTAATGCAAGTGCATTGGTTAGTGAGAGCGTTTGGATTGAAACTAATCCTGTGGTCGAAGCATCATATAATGTTGAGCTGACGCAGGAAGTAAATGTGGAGTATGAATTTGATGCTTCACAGTCAGTAGCAGATCTTGGTGTCGCATCATATTACTTTGAATTCGGTGATGGAAAGGTTGTTTCAGGGGGAAACAGCAAGGTTGTTCACAAATATACTCAGACAGGTGAATACGAAGCAAAACTTATCATTACAGATGAAGCTGGTACTACATCTGAATACGTAAGAACTATCAACGTTCAAGAACCAAGACTTCTTGGTACGGTTAAAGTTAAGATTATTGATTCAAATGGAAATAAGCTTTCTGGTATTCCAGTTTATTATGATCTGGATAATACTTCTGAAAATATAAAGTATTCTGGATCAGATGGATATGTAACATTTAACGGTGAGGCTGGAAGGATTGCTATCGGTGCATATTGTGATGGTTATCTTCCTGTAAAGAGATATATTGTTGTAAGTGCAAATTCAACTCAGGAATTCAGCATTACAATGGTAAAAGAGCCGATGGTTACTGGTGAATTCGAGGTTAATAGAATGACCTTGGATGAAATCAGGGCTGCTGGATTAGATGTTAGTGATCCTGCAAATCAGCAGGTTGTTAATGTTAATTTGAGGCTTTCATATGGCAAAGAAACTGTCAATATGAACTTCAAGTCTAATGGATCGAAGGTTGTCTCTGGTGGTACAACAATTGTTGACACAAGCGAGGGAAAGAGAAAGCTTTCCGTTGTAATGGTGAATACTAATTCAGGCTCTGGTGGCAGTGGACTCAATCTCGGAAACAATGATATTGGAGTCGTTGCTATTATGGATGTTCCAGTTGAGGCAACATACTTAAAAGAGTTCTTTGATGTGAAACTGCATATCCTGAATCATGCAGATGAGGAGTTCAATCTCAGCAATAATGTTGTAACACTAAATGTTCCTCAAGGCATGACACTGATGGATGCCAATAATGTCAGCAATTCTGCAACTGTAAGGTTTGATGAACTGAAAGGTCAGGAACAGAAAACAATCTCCTGGATACTTAGAGGTGATGAAGAAGGAGAATATGATCTTACAGCAGACTATACTGGTGTGCTTGATCAGTTTAATGAGACTGTTGAGGCATCATTTAAAACAGATGAGCCGATTACGGTTTATGGTAAGAGAGCAATCAAAATAATTGCTGAAATTAATAAGGATATTATGTATGGCGCCTTATATTTTGATCTGTCTATCCAAAATGTTGGTGGTGCAGATATATATCTTCCGACGATAAATGTTACAAAAAATATCATAAATGTATATGAAGGGAATTTTGATGAAAATTCCGGAAATGCAAAAAAAGCGGTGGTTCGTAACACAAAGGTTTCAAATGAAGCTGGATTTTTGAATTATTTAGGAGAAGATGGTTCTGTTGAAGCTTTGGCAGTGGGAGAGATGTTTACAAAGCAATATGTTGTTTATGGAGCGGTTGATGATAATGATAGACTATTGTTAATAGATGCTGTATCTGATGTGGTTGGTGAGACTGGTTTCCAGCTGGAGATACGGTCTGTTGATATGGATCTATTTGATATATCAAATGCTTCAGAAAAAAAACAATCAATATTAGGTGATAGTGATAAAAAAGAAATATACAAGTATTTAATAGATAGTAATAATGAGAATTTCTATTATTATCAAATGGGAATGGCAAATGATTCTAATACACTTGCTGAGGATTTATATGATATTAAAAGATTTGTTATTGACTTGAATTTCGATGTTTTTACTAAAAATGATATTAAAAAGATAACAAGAAATTATATATGTGAATTACTTCAGGATGAATCATTTGTAGAAGCGGTTGATTATGAGATAGATACAAAATATTATGATATAGCAAGTAAAGCTATAAAACTTCCTTCTGTGTTAAGTGCTCATACTCCTGAAGAAAAAGATGATTTTATTAAGTATCTTCAAAATGATACTGAAACTATCTATGAACTTGGAAAAGCTCTTCAAAAGGATGGAGAAGAAGGATTTTCTAAAAAATTACAATATTTTTATGGTTCCTATGCACTTAGTGCAGGTATTCAGTATGTCGATTTTGAACTTGATCAAAATGAATTTGTATCGGAATTATCTGAAGTTGTTGGAACTGAACTCGAATACACGAGTAAAATGTTTAACGATTTTAAAACCGTTTGTAATGCCTGGAATGATTCATCAAAACTGTACTATCAGTACATATTCTTAGAGTCTGTTCAAACGGAGGCGAATAGACTATTTGATATATTATTAGATTATTATGAATATAAATATCCTGAAATTACGATGCAGGAAATACTTGAACATGGAATGGGAATGGTTAATGAAGAGTTAACAGTTAGTGGGTCCACTCGTGCTATCTATACAGAGATAAAAGATATGCAGATAAAAATGAATGAAGGCTTTGATGAACAGTCGGATTTATTTATTAAAGAACTGGGGAAACGGATTGGAGAGAATTTGATATCTGATATCAAACCAATTGCTATTGCCTGCTTAAAAGATTATTTCCATATTGGCACAGGTGCATTTTCGGTAATATATGGAATATTGAAGTATTCAATAAAAGCTTTGGATTATGTTTTTGGATGGGAGACCCATTTTGATAATATTAAGAAGGTCCGAGTTATTTATGAAATATCAAAGGCGCTAAAATATGAAACGGCGCTCTATGAGAAATGTAATGATGAATATGTTAGTGATTTTGGAGAGATTTTTGGAATAAATGGTAATCCATTTGATGATTCTGGGGATTCTTTGTTTATAACTTCAAAATATGATCCAGATATAGAGTTTATGGTTTCTTTGAAATATCTGATAAAATCCAGAATATTAGGAGAAAAGGTATTTGTTGAGGTTATTGAATCTGAAGATGATAGAAAGAAATATTATCCAAATGATGTTGATATACTCGAACAGAGTTATCTTGACGAAATAAATGCTATATATGAAGATGAAATAGGGGTTCCGTACTTTGCTTCATTGGATTCCTGGTATCTGTATAAAAGAGATCTTTTGGTTTACTATAGAGATGTTTTATATGGTAATGCAGTAAATTATGTGGGTGTACCAGATGCGCCTTCGGTCGAGATTGATTACAATAATAACTGTACGGTTGAATCGTATGATGAAACCTATGAATACAGTTTCAACGGAGTTGACTGGGCGACATGTGACGGAAACCAGATTCCTATCGTGCGTAAGTCTGTAGGTTATTATTTATGGGTTCGAATTAAGGCAACGGAACTTAATCTTGCTGGAAATATAACCAAAACATATGTTAAAGCAAAAGAAAAACCACATGTTCATACAGAAGAAATCATCCCAGAAGTACCTGCTACCTGTACTGAAAAAGGCAGTACATCAGGTAAAAAGTGTAAGGTTTGCGGAGAGGTTTTGGTTGAACCGGAAGAGACTGGCCCATTAGGACATGATTATGTATCAACAGTTACAAAAGATTCGACTTGTACAGAAACTGGAATCATGACTTATAAATGTTCAAGGTGCGAAGATTCATATACAGAAACGATTGACAAGAAAGAACATACATCAGAAACGATTCCTGCTGTTCCTGTTTCGTGTACTGTGGATGGGAAATCTGCTGGAAGCAGATGTTCAGTTTGTGGAGAAGTGCTTGTAGAACCACAGACCACAACCCCTGCTCTTGGACATTCTTGGGACGAAGGCGAAGTTGTTGAGGCACCAACCTGTACAAAGTATGGCAGAATGATATTTAGATGTACCGAATGTGGCGAAGAGTCTGAACGGATTTTGGCGATGGAACAGCACACTATAGAAATTGATGAGGCGGTT
>CACZRU010000018.1 GCA_902783605.1 uncultured Lachnospiraceae bacterium | reverse complement strand
CTGTAAGTGAAGCTTCAAGAGTGATCTTATCCTCATCTACGCTAAGTGTCTCTGCGATAACTGCCTTAATTTCTTCAAACATTTCTTTCATTCTCCTTCTTAAATAGATTTTAATAATTTCTTTTTTTCTATATTTAATAATCGGTTAAACCTGCAAAAATAAAATTAAAAAATTTTACTTAAAAAAATTTAACCTTTTTTATTATAGACTATATGCTTATATTGTCAATATTAAAATTATTGTTTTTATTCCCAATCTTTATTTTTAATTTCTGCTCTTCTTATTTTTCCACTTGAAGTCTTTGGAAGCTTATCTACAAAATCTATATACTTCGGTCTCTTGTACGATGCAAGATTTGTCTTTAGATACTTCATAGTATCCTTGCGGAGCTTATCAGTTGCAGTATAGCCCTTTGTAAGAACAATTGAAGCCTTTATAGCCTGTCCTCTTACCTTATCAGGAACACTAGTAACAGCACATTCCAAAACATATGGAAGCTTCATAATCTCATTTTCAATTTCAAATGGACCAACTCTATAACCAGCTGACTTGATGATATCGTCAACACGCCCTACATACCAAAGATATCCGTCATCATCCATATAGGCAGTATCACCTGTGTGATAATAACCGTCATGCATTACTGCGCTCGTCTTCTCATCATCCATATAATAACCAAGGAAGAGTCCGCATGGCTTTCCATCTCTCAGATCAAGACATACCTCACCTGTCTCACCCTTCCCTGCTTCCACATCTCCGTTATGAAGCAGCTTAACATTATACATAGGACTAGGTTTACCCATAGAACCTGGCTTTGGAGTCGCACCACGGAGGTTTGCGATTGTAAGAGTGGTTTCTGTCTGGCCAAAGCCCTCCATTATCTTAAGTCCGGTTGCCTTATAAAACTTATCAAATACTTCAGGATTAAGAGCCTCTCCTGCAGTTGAAACATTCTTCAAGCTGGACAGGTCAAACTTGCTCATATCAACATGTACCAGCATACGGAAAACTGTAGGTGGCGCACAGAATGATGTCATGCGGTATTTTTCCATCATAGACAGAATTTCCTTCGCAAAGAATTCCTCATAATCATAAGTAAATATAGGCGCCTCACATAACCACTGACCATAAATCTTGCCCCAGAGAGCCTTTCCCCAGCCAGTATCACTTATGGTAAAATGAAGTCCCTCGCTGTCAACCTGGTGCCAGTACTTTGCTGTAATGTAATGCCCCAGCGGATATTTGTGCGAATGCGCTGCCATCTTTGGATAAGAGGTTGTTCCTGAAGTAAAGAACATCAGTGCCGGATCATTTCCACAAGATACATCTTCTGATCTTTTAAGCGTTGAAGAGAAGAATCTTATGTCTCTATTATAGTTTGCCCAGCCTTCCCTGCTTCCACCAACGATAAGCTTAGCCTTTAGTCCCATATAATTCTTTGCAGCCTTATCAACTTCTGCAGCAACATCACCGTCAGCAGTACATACGACCGCATTTATACTTCCAGCTTTAAACCTATATTCAAAATCTTTTCTCGTAAGCAGATAAGAACATGGAACTGCAATCGCACCAATCTTATGAAGCGCAACCAGAGTAAACCAAAACTGATAATGTCTCTTCAGAATAAGAAGCACTCTATCGCCCTTCTTTACTCCCAGATACTGAAGATAATTAGCAGCCTTGTTGGAATAAGTCATCATATCCTTAAAGGTAATTCTTCTTTCCTTACCATCCTTGGAGATATGAAGCATAGCTGTTTTATCAGGACTCTTCTCAGCCATAACATCCACAACATCAAAACCAAAATTAAATGACTCTGCATCATGAATATCTATCGCCTGAAGGCGTCCCTGCTCATCTTCACAAACAGATATGTACTTTCCTGCAATCCCCTCAGCGGGAACCATTTTTAATTCTTCATTTTTCGTTGTATTACTCATTAACAACCTCTTCTTAATTTTCGATAATCACTTTAATTTACAAAACAATCTCCAACATGTAGTTTTGAAAACTACATGTTGGAGGTATTATAATATTCCTATATTTATAAATCAAGTAGATTAAATCAAATATCCAGCTCCACTTCTACTGGACAATGATCTGACCCTAAAATCTCCGAATGAATCTTAGCATCCACTATCTTATCAGCAATTTCATTGGATACAAGAAAGTAGTCGATACGCCATCCTGCATTTCTCTCTCTTGCCTTTGTTCTATAAGACCACCAGGAATATGCATCTTCAAGATCTGGATACTTAAATCTAAATGAATCAGTAAATCCCGCCTCCAAAAGCATGCCAAACTTTTCTCTTTCTTCATCCGAAAAACCTGCACTCTCATGATTAGTTGCAGGATTCTTAAGATCTATCTCATTATGAGCCACATTCATATCGCCACATACTATAACCGGCTTTTCTTTTTTCAGCCCAAGAAGGTATTCTCTGAAGCAGTCCTCCCAGTCCATACGATACTCAAGCCGCTTAAGCTCATTTTGAGAATTAGGAACATATACACATACAAAATAGAAATCTCCCATATCAAGAGTAATCATCCGGCCCTCCTGATCATGCCTCTCGATTCCCATTCCATTTATAACCTTAACTGGTTCCTTCTTAGTAAATACAGCTGTTCCCGAATACCCCTTTTTAACTGCATAGTTCCAGTACTGATGATATCCAGGTGTATCAAGCACAAGCTGATCCTTCTGCATTTTACTTTCCTGAAGTGCAAAGATATCTGCATCAAGACTTTCGAAGGATTCCACAAATCCCTTATTTACACATGCTCTTATCCCATTAACATTCCACGATACGAATCTCATTCTGCCCCCTTCTTTTCAGTCCATTTTGACTAGTAGTCCCTTTGATTAATAGTCCCTTTGATTAATAGTCCCATCTGTCTTCTTCACGTCTGCTATACTGTCTTCTGTCCGCCCTTCTTCTGTCTCTTTCTCCAGTATATTCACCGTTATCATGTTTTCTTCTGTCTTCTCGTCTCCTGTCGGTAGATTCACCTCTTTCAGACAGATCACTTGCTCTTCTTACCGGCACAGTAGAGATATGAACTGCACCAATCGCCATCATAAGAACAAAGCCAAGTGGAATAAAACCTGAAGCGGCATCTACAAGATAAAACAGCTTAGTAAGTTTTAGGAGTTCCCCAATCCCAAGAAAAACAAGAGGATTAAGAATAAACGCTGCCTTTGAAACCTTAAAGCCACCAGTAAGCACGAAATACATATATGCCAGCGATGCTCCGCCCACTGATATCGCCAAAAATGCAAATAGAGGAATCGCGATATAATTAAATGAGCCTTCTACGGTCGATATTATATCCGCTCCCATAAGACTAGTATCATAGAGATGTTTATATACAAGAGCCATAAAAATATAGCCCGTCTGAATAAACAAAAAAGAAACGAGAAAAGCAACACAACCTATCTCAAAAAGCATACCCATAAAGCCATCATATGGATGTCTTTTTCTGTGGATTATACGAACTGATTTGATATAATCCTTTATTCCAACATAACTTAGACAGATTCCGATTGCGCATAAGATAAGAGCTATCTCAAACTGCAGATATGGCATTTTCACCCAGTTACTCTGTATATACCCGTTCCTGACATTGCCTTCACCGTACTTTCCAGCAATCCAGCAGCCAAGGGTGCAGAGTCCCATACCAAACATGCCTATTAACAGATTTTTCATCATTTTGTTTCTGTTCTTCATCTCTTCTCTTATCTCTTCTCTTATCTCTTCTTTCTGTTGTTTCTTTCTATTATTTCTTTCTGTTGTTTCTTTCTATTATTTCTTTCTATTGTTTCTTTCTATTGTTTTTTTATTGTTTCTTTCTTTATTATTCCTGCTGTTTGGACGCTTCTGATTCCCTTTCTATACTATCTTTCTTCAAAGTATATCTCCACCGAATCACGCCCGCACCGATTATTATAACATATCCTATACAACTTAGTATATCCGGAATTTCAGAAAAAATGAAAATGCCCCAGATTGCAGCAAAAACCACTTGAACATAGTCGTAGACAGAAATCTCCTTCGCAGGCGCATAAGTATACGCTGCTGTAATATTCATCTGCCCACCCATGGCAGCAGCTCCTGCCAGTATCATAAATATCCACTGCCTTGTACTCATGACATGATAATCCAAGAGAAGAAACGGCAGGGATACCATGGTTGAGAAAAGTGAAAAGCACATTACAACTATAGTTCCTCTTTCCCCCTTACTGGTTACACTTCGGAGAAATGCATAAGCGGTTCCCGCTCCAAAACCGCTAAATAAACCTACAAGGGCAGGAATGCTGGCAAGTCCCATCCCCGGCTTAACTATAAAAACAACACCAATAAACGCCAGCACCACTGTAAACCATTCAAATGCATTTGGCTTTTCCTTTAGAATGAATATAGACATGATCATGGCAAAAAACGGTGACATCTTATTCAGCATATTTGAATCCGCAAGTCCCAGCCTGTCTATGGCCCAGAAATTTGCAATAACACCAGCTGTTCCAAAAAGACATCTGCAGATAATGCCACGGTAGCTCTGCTTCATAATCTTGAATTTTTCCTCGCTCCTGGCAAGAAGAGAAACTGCCATAATCAGAGCAACTGCATTTCGAAAGAACACCTTCTGCATGGTAGGAAGATCCCCAGCAAGTTTAAGAAACAAAGTCATAAGCGAAAATGAAAATGCGGCCAGAATGATATGGAAGATTCCTCTCAGCTTTTTGTTATTTATTATTTTGTTGTTATCCATAAATCCCGTCTCCTGTGGCAATTCATTATCTGCGTTTCATTTTCTTTAGAAATGACAGACATCAAAAAACGACAGACACCTTAACAATAACGTTAACAATAACGAAACCGGAGCAACATGTTATATTCTTCATGTGCCCCGGCATTAATAATTTTATATCTTAATAATATAATGGTGTTAATAGACTCACCGCTTCTTCAAGAGGAGTTTCTTCACTCATGGTAAATGTGATAATAATTATGATTCCGTCCTCTTTGATTGCAAACTGCGTCCTACGGCCAACATTGGTCTGTTCAGCAGGAATGTCTAAGCATTCATATTTATTCCCCAGAAATGTAACTGTTCTAACCTTCAGATTCTCATATTTTCCAGCAGCCATCTGCAGATATTCCTTTGCAGAATAATCAGGCATGTTGTAGTTCTCAGGATTCACATACGAAACTATGATAGTTGAACCTGTATCAACATGAGTTGCAATTGCTGCATAGGTAGTCTCTTCATCGTATGGACTCTTATAACCATACCAGAGATTATTGATATAGTCCTTTGTTGTGCCAGTTGCAGAAGCCACTTCTTCGGCATTAAAGAATCTCCAATTCTCACCATCAACCGTTATCTTAAACTCTGCCAGTCCATTATAATATACATCCTTATCATACACTCCCATTGGGAGAGCATCTGTAAGAGAAGCAGGTATAGATGACAGAATCGCATCCATTTCCGAAGCATCCGTAACTGTTGCATCCGTATAACTGGCAATCATAAGAGCATCCGAAATACTGGCAATTTCATCCTCAGCATCAGACACGGTTGCTTCATCTGAAGAACCATTATTAAATGAAGGCGATGAATATGCCTCTTCCTCCTCACCACAGCCAGTCAGGCACGACAGGGAACCAAGAATAAGTATCGCTACTAAAATAGACGATATTTTCTTATACATCCTTCTTTTTTCCAACCTTAGATTTCTCTTTTTTTGAAGACTCTTTCTCATCAGCATTCTCTTCTTTTTCAGAATCAGCGCTTTCAACCTCAGCAATTGCCTTCTTGTGCATTGGTATACGGCAGTTCTTGTTGTTACCAAATTCTACAATAACAGTGTCATCATCAATTCCAATAACCGTTCCATAGAAACCACTTGTTGTCATGATCGTATCGCCTGGCTTGATAGAATTCATAAGTTCTTCCTGCTGAGCTCTCTGCTTCTTAGAAGGTCTTACAAACAGGAAATATACGATAAGCACAAGGAATACAACATAACCGATCATAAATACTGTACCGTTACCGCCTCCAAGCGCTCCGCCTTCAAGCATCATCATATTAACCATAATTTTTCTCCTCTAATAACTTCTTTTAGATTTTATTTAGAATTCTTTTATAGATTCTATTTCAGAATCTTTTTTAGAATCTTT
>CACZRU010000017.1 GCA_902783605.1 uncultured Lachnospiraceae bacterium | reverse complement strand
TTACTAAAAAATCACTTACTAAAAAATCACTTACTAAAAAATCACTTACTAAAATATAATTTACTAAAAATCCAACTAATAATTACTCTAATAATCTTATTAATATTTCAAATAATAATTCTGCTAATAAATCTATGTTACACTATGGAGTTTGAATCGCACCAACTATACGATCAATAATCGTCTCAACAGATACATTATCAGCGATTGCAGCATAGTTGAGCTCTATTCTGTGACGGAGCACCTGATGACGAAGAAGCTTTACATCATCTGGTGTAACATATGTTCTTCCATAAATGAGTGCAACAGCCTTTGCTATCTTCATAAATGCAATTGATGCACGAGGGCTGGCTCCCATCTTTACATATCTGCTGAGTTCCTGTGGAAGCACCTTCTCAGCATTTCTTGTTGCATCAACTATATAAGAAATATATTTCTTTATAGAAGCATCAACATAAACCTTTTCAGCTATTGACTGAAGATTATCCACATCCTTGATTGAAAGAACAGCTGGAGTTCTCTTAATAACTCCTGATTCAATACGATTTAAGATTTCAGATTCTTCCTCAGGTGTAGGGTAAGTAATCTTCTCTTTAATAAGAAAACGGTCTGTCTGTGCCTCAGAAAGAAGATATGTTCCTTCCTGTTCAATAGGGTTCTGAGTAGCAATTACAATGAAAACATCACCTGGCATCTTGTACGCTGTACCACCGATTGTTACCTGTCTTTCCTGCATGGCCTCAAGCATAGCACTCTGTGTCTTGGCACTTGAACGGTTAATCTCATCAAGAAGAACAAAGTTTGCAAATACAGGTCCAAGAGTTGTATCAAATTTTCCTGTTGACTGGTTGTAAACCTGAGTACCTATGATATCACTTGGAAGAAGGTCAGGAGTACACTGAATTCGTGAAAACTTTCCATCTACTGCATCAGAGATAGTCTTTGCTGCTGTTGTTTTTGCAAGTCCAGGAACAGATTCAATAAGAATATGTCCATCTGCAATGATCGATGCAACCAATGCAAACTTCAAATTCTGCTGTCCAACTACCTTTCCATCGTAGTATTCTGATAATCTCTTAATTACATCCTGTGCGTAATTAAATTCCTCCTGTGTAACAGCAGATTTCTGATTGTAATTAGCCATTTCAGCCTCCTTATAACTTTACTTCTTTTTTCCTTCAAATTTTTTTAATTTACCAGCTTATTTCTTGCCTTTATTATCTTTGTTGTCTTTATTATCTTTTAAGTTCTTGTTCTTCTTGTCATTTTTATTTACTGACTTATCAGTCTTCTTGTCCACTTTCTTATCAGTCTTCTTATTTGAACTTTCATCGTTCTTATTCTTTAAGCTCTTCAGCTTATCACTGGCTGTCTTGTCACTAGATGTCTTATCACCAGACTCCCTCAAAGCGTCATCATTTGAGCTTTCTTTCTTAAGATCCTTCTTAGAATCTTTCTTGCTTTCTTTTTCGGCTTCTTTCTTAGCTTTATTTTCAGCCTCTTTTTCAGCTTCTTTTTCAGCCTCTTTTTCAGCCACTATCTTAGCTTCCTTCTCAGCCTCTTTCTCAAGTGCTTTCTGAGCTTCTTTCTTTAACAGCTCTGGATTCTGTGTTGCCTGATGATTATTCAGAATCGGATCAATGTACTGTGACTCATAGTAACGGTACAGTGCCTTATATTCTTCACTATGATTATCTGTAGCATGTCCATGCATCTCATCAAACTCTTCATCCATACGAACCTTCTTGATTACATGAAGTGATACATTTGCTGCATGTGATGCAATTCTTTCAAAGCTGTTTACCAGATCAAAGAGTGAAACACCTCCTGCAATACTACAGGTTCCCTCCTGAAGTCTGTCAACATGGTGAGATTTCATAATCTCTTTAAGCTCATCAATCACCTCAGATAAAGGCTCAACTCTGACTGCCATTGATGTATCATCAGTGGTGAACGCTTTTATAGTGTTTTCTAAAGTGTATTCTGTTGCAGAAATTATTCCTTCAACTTCTTTATGTCCCGAAGGAGAGAAATGAATATCCTGCTCATTCTTCTCTTTTGCCACATAAGCGATGTTCATACAATAGTCGCCAATACGCTCTAAATCCCCAATAGAATTAAGGATTTCATAAACCGTAAGTTTGTCCTCAGCTGTCAGACGGTTACGATTAATTCTAACGATATAAGACGAAAGTGCTGTCTCACATTTATCGATAAAAGACTCATTTTCCTCCATCTTCGGAAGTTTCGACTCATCGTATTCATAGATCATGCTTGTTGCAAGACGATAATTCTCCATAATCGCCTCACTCATCTTATATATAAGAGCTTTGCTCTGCTCCAGCGCAATGGTTGGAGTATTGAGAAGCATATCATCCAGCTTTGAAAGCTCTATATCTGCTGTATTCTCCTCTTCCTCACCCACAATCTTCTCTGTCATGTTAGAAATGCCCTTTGAGAATGGAAGCAGGATAATACTTGTCAGGAAGTTAAAGAGGAAATGCAAGGTAGCTATATCACCTCTGTTAACCCGATCCGCCATAAATGACAGTCCCACTGTACTGTGGAGAAGGTATATTATACCTGCGAAGAATACCGCTCCAAATATATTGAAGAACAGATATCCAACCACAAGTCTCTTAGCTTTCTTATTTGCACCGATACCACCGATAATTGTGGTGGAACATTTTCCAAGGTTTTCTCCGATGATAATTGGAATAGCAATAGCATAAGAGATAGTACCTGTAGCTGACAAAGTCTGAAGAAGACCTACAGACGCATTAGAACTCTGCAGGATTACTGTTATAACGAGACCAATGAGAATACCAAGAAGCGGATTCTCGAAGGAGGTAAGCATTGCCTTGAACTTTGCATTGTCCTGAAGAGGTGCGAATACGCCCTCCATAAGAGTCATTCCGTAGAAAAGCATTCCCAGTCCAACAAAAATGCTGGCAACATTCTTTGCCTTCTTACTCTTTGTAAAGAGGATTACAAATGCACCAATTCCCACCAGCATTGGTGCGAAGAATACAGGCTTAAGCAACTGGAGAACGATGGTATCATCTCCGATATCACCAAGTCTGAGGATCTGTGCAGTAACTGTACTACCGACATTTGAACCGAAGACTACAGGCATAGCCTGAGCAACTTTCATAATCCCAGCATTTACAAAACCTACGAGCATTATGGTTGTAGCTGCAGAGCTCTGAATAACACCTGTAACTCCCATACCAAATGCCCAGCCCTTTACAGCACCGACGCCCTTCTTCTTACTTGTTGTTATGGTTTCTAATACTCTTTCAAGACCAGATCCGGTCAGTTTTTCAAGCGACGAACTCATAAGACTCATTCCAAAGAGAAAGAGCCCAATCCCTCCAAATAATTGTAATACCGATAAAATGTCCATTTGGTAGACGCTCCTATTATCACATAGTCGTACAAACTTGTATTTTACCATATATATTCAAGCTTTACCACATAAAGTGAGGCATAAATCAGCCTAAAATCTAGTCAGAAAGCACAAATCAGCCAATGCATTCTTACTTATTATCATTAATCAAATCTTTCACAACCTCAGATGCAATAAGCAGTCCCATCGCAGAAGGCACAAATGCAATTGATCCCGGAATAGGCTTTCCTGTTTCTGGGTCCTTGTTCATCTTATCCCCGGCTATCACAGGTTCCTCCCTGGAATAAGCCACCTTTAGAGACTTAATCCCTCTATTTCTGCATTCCTTTCGTATAACCTTCGCCAGAGGGCACACTGAGGTTTCATATATATCTGCCACTCGGAAAGCCATCGGATCAAGTTTATTCCCTGCTCCCATAGATGAGATAACAGGTACACCTGCTTTCTTTGCATTTTCTATCAACGCCATTTTCCCAGATACAGTATCAATAGCATCAATAACATAATCATAGTCCGAGAAATCAAACTGTTCTTCAGTCTCAGGAAGATAGAAAACCGGAAATGTACCAACCTTGCACTCTGGATTTATTTCCAGAATCCTCTCCTTTGCCACATCAACCTTCAGCTTACCAACTGTACTTCCTAGAGCTATAATCTGACGGTTGATATTCGATTCATCTACCACATCTTTATCAACAATATCAATCTCTCCAACTCCACTCCTGGCAAGAGCTTCAACTATGTAACCACCCACACCGCCAACACCAAATACAATAACACGGCTCCTAGCCAGCCTATCCATAGATTCTTTTCCTAACAAAGCTTCAGTTCTGGAAAATCTTTCTATCATACAATTTTCTTTCCTTTCAGTTTCATAAAAACAAAACATTCTTGCATAATATAAGAGGGAGAAAGCAAGCTCTCCCCCTCCACTAATTAATTCTAAGTATTATTTTTAATAGTCTTCTTCTGAAGTATGTGCTGGCTGATTGTAATTAGGCACATTCTTATATCTTACAATCTTCATGCTGGCATTCTTGATGAATTCCTCTTCACGAAGCTTTACGCGAACTATCTGCTTATAGATAGGTCTTCCCTTATTCACCTTATCCTTCAGTTTCTCAAAGTATGCTGTATCTCCAAAGTGTTCTTCAACTGGGAAGATTTCAGCAACAATCTTGCCACCTTCATCATATACAAGAACCTCATTTACTGCATCATCACGAGCTATATCCTGCTCAAGTTCTTCAGGTGAAATATTTTCACCATTACTCAGAATGATAAGATTCTTCTTACGACCTGTCAGATAAATAAATTCATCATCATCTACATAACCAAGGTCTCCAGTATGATACCATCCATCCTTAAGTGCTTCATCAGTAGCCTCTGGATTCTTGTAATATCCTTTCATTACAAGACCTCCTCTAAAGCAAAGCTCGCCCTCATCAGTGGTCTTCACTTCAATACCAGGAACAAGATGGCCAACACTTCCGTCCTTGTGATGATGAGGTCTATTAACAGCTGTACATGGTGAACACTCAGTAGCACCATAACCATTAAGAATCTCTATACCCCATGTACGGAATTCTCTTACATACATAGGATCAAGTGCAGCACCACCACAGATAATATACTCAAGTTTTCCACCAAAGACCTTCTGTATTGAACCATAGGTCTTCTTACGAACATCTACACCAGCCTTAAGCAGAAGATCCGTTGACTTCATCAGTCCCTTGAATGCCTGAGTCTTACCCTTCTTAGCAACCTCAGCCCAGATCTGCTTATGGAAGAACTCAACAAACATCGGAACCAGGAACATAGTCTGTGGTCCAAACTCTTCCATATTCTTTTTAACATACCTGAGACTCTTGTTAATAAATATTGGCTGTCCATAATTGATAACCATAAGGACTCCAACTACAATTCCAAGAGCGTGATGGAATGGAAGAACTGCAAGAACACCACCATAAGGTTCATACAGCATACTGGTATGAACTATCTCATATGCAATATTAGTATTTGTCAGCTCAACGCCCTTACTTACACCTGATGTACCAGACGTAAAGAGGATACAGGCTGTATCATCACCATTAACCACAAAATCAGAAAACTCATCTTTTCCAGCTTCCCTGTTCTCTCTAAGAAGCTTTCTTCCCTCAGCAAGAATATTATCTAAATCTTTAAGATTAAAGGCCTTCTTTCCAACCTTCTTATTAACCTTTTCAAAATAAGTATTTGTTGCAAATGCTACATCAACTTCACCGATTTTTCCAAGTGTTACTATCTCCTCATCAGGAAGTCCCTTATCAATAGCTACTGCAACGTTTCCACCAAGAATAGCTGCGAAGTATACCACCAGCCACTCGTAAGAATTTTCACCAACGATAGCAATATGCTTTCCACCCTTATATTTCTTGCTGTACAGCCATGTACCAAATGCATATACATCCTCTTTAAAATCCAGATAAGTCTTTTTCATCTCTCCTGTTTCGCAAGGATATACAAAAGCTGTGCTGTCCGGTTTTTCAACAGCCACTCTATTGAGCATTTCCTTAATGTTAGAAATCTGAGGTGGTGTACAATATGGATACGCCTTATTCTTCATCTTTTTAACTCCTTTTAGTCTTCATGTTATTTAAATTCCAGAATCACATCTCAACTGATGTGAAAGATTATATTCGTGATTATATCTGCCAAATCACGAAGCTAAAACATCATAACATACCAGCAATAGCTATGAAAAGCTAGTAATGAAAACTACATGTGAAAGTCCTCTTAAAAGGACTCTTAAAGCTCCAAAACAAGCCATTTATCCAGCCCAAATTATTTTTACGATTTATATTTCACAATCTAAATTTTACGATTTATATTTCACAATCTAAATTTTACGATTTAGATTTACATCGTAACTCCAACTCC
>CACZRU010000016.1 GCA_902783605.1 uncultured Lachnospiraceae bacterium | reverse complement strand
AGTTGTTGTATCTGTAACATTATTTGTATCATTTTCATCAGGTGTCATTATAACAGCACCTGCATCTTCCTCATCATCATTTACATTGATATCTTCTGTTGAGGCTTCTGTAGTTGGCTGCTCAGTTGTCATTTCTTCAGTAGTTGGTTCCTCCACTTTATCATCTGCTGGTTCTGCAGACTGAGGAGCACCATTGGAAAGTGATTCTAAATATCTCGCTCTATCCTCAGCTGTCATTCCTGGCATTTCTGAAGGATCTGTATTATATGGAGATACACTCACGCCGTTATCATTTGGAGTATTTGGATCTATTCCAAGCTTAACACAAGCCTCCTCATAGTAATCATTTCTTACCCAAACCATTGTTGAACCAGGTATAAATTTATAATTATTTACGATATAGTAATAAGCTTCTGGCGCATAATCTGCCATCTTATTACCCCAGGACTCATATCCGATATAGAACAGAACTACTCTGGTAGGATTTTGCTCAAAATCCTGCATTTTATTCTTGCCAACAGCATCCCACATCCATGGTGTGCTGACAGATGGGCCAGTTGTTACCTGTTTTGCTGCCCAAGGAACAGTGTCGCACACATTTGCCTGCCATATTCTCTCATCCTCATCGGTAAGAGCATCAACTATATCTGTGTCCTCCTGATAATGGTTGAATTCATTACCGTAAAGGAAGTTAAAGCTTAACTGGATATTGCCTGAGAAGAGGATAATAAACAGTACGCACATCAGGCCAAATGTAAATTTAGTGAGCACAGGTCTCTTGTCAAAATCTTCCTTGCTGTGAACCATATATGTCACCATGACATATGCTGTTGCCATCGCCAGGACTCCAATAAATGCTGTTGCATGATAATTGAAGAAGCCTCTATTGCCAAATGAAAATACATAGAAGAACACAGTCACCCCTGCGATTACTCCAGCTGATCTTCCCTTCTTATACGCTAGATAGATTCCACTACATAACATAAGTATCTCTGTCAATGTCTTGATACCAATATCTGTTATACCAAGACCGCTAAAGAAATAATTTAGCTCAAGAAGCGGAGCAAGAAGAGTGGTAAGGGTACTTCCACCCAGTCCAGCCATATACTGTGGATAGTAAAGCGTATTTATTGTATACGCATCAAATCCAAAGTCATGGAAGGAATGCGTAGCCAGCATATAGATAAACATGATGAGCCATGGAACTGCTACAATTCCAACGAGACGGCCATATCGCTTAAGCATCTTCTTCCACCAATCAGCCATCTTCTCATGGTTCTCAAATCCCCACTTTATTTCGAGACACAGGACACCGAGTCCCAAGAAGAAAAGTGGGAAAATATTGATAAATGCACCACCAAATGTGAACAATACTGCAAGACTCATTCTAATACAGCTTCCAATAGAAAGGTCTTTCTTCTTGAGGAACATAATGAATTCCAGAAGGAAAATCTGTCCACCAATAACACCGATATGCTCAGAAAGTATCTGTGTTGCAAAGTCAAGATTCGCAATGATTGCAAAGAACAAAAATGGCTGAATGATAAGCACCCATTTGTTCACATATTTTCTATAGATATAGATAAAGCTAGCCCAGAAACCTGCGAACATTATATAGAAATAAAGCCTCTGCAGAGTTGCTGTTCTTGCACCAAATACATAGAATATCCAGCTTATGATATAAGTCCATGGCATATGCTGTGAAGGTATATCCCTATAGAGCACCTTTCCCTTGAACATCTCAAATGCAACTGTATAAATATCCAGCTCATCCGGATCAAACCATACTTCATAGATGAATCTCAACTGTATGAAGAGGAAGATAAGGAACATAACTCCTACAAGAAAAGCCCATTTGTGGTCATAAATAAAGCCGATGATGCCTGTTCTTTCCTGTGTTGTCCCTTCCTGCGTTGTTCTTGTTGAAGCATTAGCCGTATTACTTGCTGAAGAAGTTTTATTCTCAGAAGTATTTCCTGATTTTTTTTCTTCTTTTACAGCCCCTTCTTTTACAACTTTTTCACCTTTCTCGTCCTCAGACTTCAGCATATCTGTTGTTGCATCTGCCACTAGATCGTCTGCTAAATTTTCTGTTTGATTATCTTCTCCCTTAATTCCTGATAATCTTGACTTAATTGATTCTCCCATCACTTTTCCCT
>CACZRU010000015.1 GCA_902783605.1 uncultured Lachnospiraceae bacterium | reverse complement strand
TTCACTAATAATTTACCGCCTCCCCCAAGGCGTATTTCGTATTATACCATTTTTATCAAAAAGGTCAATCAATATACTTAACTAAGTGTCAAATATATGTGTTTTCATCTAAATCATTTATTATTTCTATTCTCTGTCATACTGAAGTACTTTTCTTTCTTATTAACCATGGCATCATACTGGTCATACATTTTCTGCACGGAATTTTCCAGCAGATAGTAATGCATGCAGTAAGGAACCAGAAGTACAAATAGCATGATAATAAGTGGAAGTATCACTATCTCGCCTTTTATCACAAATGCAAGAATACACATTACTGTGCATACCGCAACGAGACAGAACACGATGAGGTGAACAAGACGCTCATGAGAGAAAAAAGCAATCTGTGTCAGATGTTTTTCTATCTCTTTGTCCCAGTCTCTTTCGACACCTTTATTTAGTTCGCTATTCTCATCAAGAATCTGGTCTGTATATTCAAGGTAGGAAATGATTCGCTTTTTCATCCGAAGTATCCTCCTGTCATTAACTAATAAAACATTTTTAATAAGAAATATCTTTGTTCCAGTCTGGTGTTTTTCTTCTTGCTCTAGCTTCAAGCGCATAAACAGGATTATCTGTTATGATTCCAGCCGGTTTAAGTTCCAGCATTTTGTTAATCAATTCTGGTTCATTTACAGTCCATATATATACTGGGTAATGGTATTTCTTCATTCTCTTTACAAATGAGAAATGCATCAACTCGTATGATGGACTCACAAAGTCTGCATGACAAGCACGAAGTCTTCTAATTGGAAACAGCTCGTTATATCTCCTTCTCAAATCCGGTTTGTCATAGCCTAGAAGAAGTCCGGTTGTAATCTTTGGATCAAGTTCCTTTATCTTAAAAGGTACAGCATCCTTAAATGATTTAACCGAATAATCATCATAATCAGCATACTTATGAAGGAATTTTACAACCTTATGCTCAAAACCTGTTTCCTTGATTTCAATATCCATGAAAACCTTTCCCGCACAGAGTTCAAGAACTTCTACAAAAAGTGGAATATGAAAGCCTCTCTGCTTAGCCACCTTATCCATTTCCTCATATGTATACCAGCTTACTGGCTGATCGGCAAATTTATTATCATGATAAACTACAAGCACATTATCTTTTGTCTTACGAACATCAAACTCAACCATATCAACACCGAGTTCAATAGCACATGCAAATGATTCTAATGTATTTTCAACTCCTGGCTGACCTGATGCACCTCTATGTGCGATTATCTTAGTCATATATTTTCCCTTCTTTTTTTATTATCTTTTGGATCACATTTTTTGCAAGAAAGAACTACTTTTGTTATAATAAAACCCGTAAGAATTTGATAATATAATTTTTCTAATATTATACTTCAAAACAGGGAAAAATAATCAACAATATATATTATACGGAGGTTAAATTTTTGGATAATACTAATAACAACAATAATAACGAATATGAAAACTATTGTTACATGTGTAGAAGATCTGAAGCAGATGCTGGAAAGCTTATAAACTTTGCATCCGGCGTATATATTTGTTCGGACTGTCTGCAGAAGACACTTGACCAGCTTAACAATTCACCTATCATGAACTTATCAAATATGCCTGGTTTTGAGAACTTCAACATGTTCACACCAAATATGGATATTCCAAATTCACAGAAAGTGAAAAAAAGGAAAAGACCAGGTTTCTCATTTGGCGGACTTAATCCTGACGGCACACCTTCAGGAACTCCATTTGATGATAAGAAAGGTGAAGAGGAAGAAACAGAACATAAACTCACTCTTGCAGACATACCTGCACCTCACCAGATCAAGAAACTTCTCGACAGAGATGTAGTCGGTCAGGAATATGCTAAGAAGGTAATGTCTGTGGCAGTTTACAATCACTACAAGAGAGTTCTCACTGAAGAGGCTAAGCTTGAAGAAGAAGCCAAGAATCCTAAAAAGAAAATGACTGCGAAGGAGCAGGCTTCACTCTCCTACGAAGATAATCCAGAGGCATTTCTCGATCAGGTTGAGATTGAGAAGTCAAATATGCTGATGATTGGACCTACTGGTTCAGGTAAGACATACATGGTTAAAACCATCGCAAAAATACTTGATGTTCCTCTCGCAATAACTGATGCAACCTCTCTTACTGAAGCTGGGTATATAGGTGACGATGTTGAGAGCGTTCTTTCAAAGCTTCTGGCAGCCGCTGAAAATGATGTTGAGCGAGCTGAACATGGAATTGTATTTATTGATGAGATTGATAAGCTTGCTAAAAAACAGGAAACTCGTTCAAGAGATGTCAGTGGTGAATCGGTCCAGCAGGGACTCCTTAAAATTCTTGAAGGTTCTGATGTAGAAGTTCCAGTTGGTTCAGGCAGCAAAAATGCTATGACTCCAACAACCATGATGAACACCAGTGGAATACTCTTTATCTGTGGCGGTGCATTTCCAGATCTTGAAGAGATCATTAAGACAAGAATAGCCGCTCAGTCTTCTATCGGTTTTGGTGCAAACCTGAGAGATGAATTGGAAAATGATCCTGCTCTTCTTTCAAAAGTTACAACTGAGGACCTGCGGAGCTTCGGTATGATTCCTGAGTTCATTGGACGACTTCCAGTTATTTTCACACTTAATGACTTGGATGACGATATGTATATTAGAATTTTGAAAGAGCCTCGCAACTCTATAATTAAACAGTATCAGAAACTGCTGAGAATCGATGAAGTTGATCTGCAGTTCGAGGATGAAGCATTTGTTGAGATAGCTCATATCGCAGCAGAAAGAAAGACTGGAGCAAGAGCACTTAGATCTATTATAGAAGACCTTCTTCTTGATATCATGTACCAGGTTCCAAAAGACGACAACATCGGTACAGTAATCATCACTGGTGATTATGTCCGTGGAAAAGGTGCACCTGTCATCAAGATGCGTGGAGCCGAATAATATAACATCCACCATAGTAATATAGTGAACGATAAAAAATAAATAAAGCCCTCCTTATCGGAAACAAACACAAAAGAATCCAATAAGGAGGTTTTTTAGTTATTTCTTCATAGATATAATAAAGAATTATCATATAAAACAAACCATGAAAAAAGGCGACAAACCATAGAAGTTCATCGCCTAAATAATTCGTTTTATCTAAAGTATATTACTTACAGTGTTGTTGAACCCTCAACGCCATCAGCTGTGAAGTAGATCATACCATTCTCTGGCTGGAAGTATACATTAAGTTCCTTGATTGACTTCTTACCGCTAGCAGCCTTAGCCTTTGCAACGATATCAGCTGTATCGAACTGTCCACCAGCATACTCTACAACAACCTTCTCTACTGCCTTAGCAGCTGTTGCCTTTGGAGCAGCCTTCTTAGCTGGAGCCTTTTTAGCAGCTTCTTTCTTTGCTGGCTCTGCCTTCTTTGCAGGAGCAGCAGCCTTCTTAGCTGGAGCAGCCTTCTTTGCAGGAGCCTTCTTAGCAGCTTCTTTCTTAGCTGGCTCAGCTTTCTTTGCAGCAGCCTTTGGAGCTTCCTTCTTAGCAGCTTCCTTCTTTGGAGCTTCCTTCTTAGCAGGCTCTGCCTTCTTCTCAGCAGCCTTAACTTCTGTCTTTACTTCAGCCTTAGCATCTGCCTTCTTAGCAGCTGCAGCCTTCTCAGCGAGATCTTTAACACTTGCCTTCTTAACTGTCATTTTTCTTTCCTCCGTTTTTTAGAAAGTATAAATTTTGTTTCCTACTATGTTTCCCTTGATGTAAACATTTAATGTCTTTTTTGTTACGAGGTTGATTTTAATCTTTTTGTAACATAAATGCAACTTTTTTGAGAATTTTCTCCATATTTAACAATCAAAACAAACTTCAATTTTCTCCTTTGTATATTTTATACTACGAATTTTCTGTCATAAGGAAAAATTTTTACTTAGTAGTATTTTACTACTAATCTTTAATACAAACCATCTACAACATTACTTAGACACAGTTTATAACTATATATAGACACCATTAAAAAAACATTATCAAAAAGCATATTTTAGTTAGTAATAAAAAAATAATAAGAGAAAGTCGCAAAATTAAATATAAGAATTTGACTGCTGCTCTCTCTTATTATTATTTATTATTTTTTCTAAAGATAAACTCGTTAATTATCTTTGATTTTTAATTATCCTATTCATCATCTGATTTTTTAGTTTTCTCATAATTATTATCAGATTTATTATCGGACTCTTTTTCATTTTCTTTTTCTATTTTTTTCTCAGTTTCTTTTTCGTTTTCTATATCAGTTTCTTCTTCAGTTTTTTTCTCTTCTTCCACATCCTTCTTTTTTTTGTCCTTAAGCTTATCGCCCACATTTGAAAGAACACTCTGCTTTTCCTTCTCGTATTTTTGCTGCTGTTTATGGATGTTATTAATATCTTCTGTTGAACCTCCTCCGATGTCATCTGGTGCTCTAAATTCACCCTTTTCAACCAGTCTAAGAAATGCATCAACTACATCCGCCTGAAGCTGTGTTCCACGAACTTCCTTGATGATAGAAACAGCCTTTTCAAAGTTCATTCTCTTTCTGTATGGACGGTCTGAATACATCGCATCAAAGGTATCTGCTACAGCAATGATCTGTGCAACTCTTGGAATCTCATCTCCCTTAAGCCCCTTTGGATAACCTTTGCCATCAGGTCTTTCATGATGTGCTCCTGCACCTATTGCAAGCTCCGGCATAATACTGATATCCTTAAGAACTTTATAACCATTTGCAGAGTGTGACTTAATGAGATTAAATTCCTCATCCGAAAGCTTACCTGGTTTGTTCAATACTTCAGGAGGAATCGCAATCTTACCAATATCATGAAGCAGTGCAATGTTATGATACTTCTCAACATCTTCCTCTTCATAGCCAAGTTCCTCTGCAAGCATTGCAGTATATTCTGCAACTCTTGTCGAATGACCTTTAGTATATTTATCCTTCATATCGATAGTTTTTGCAAAAGCTTCAATCATCTCTCTAATGAAGAGTTTATTCTCTGCCTGTTTCTTAACGAGTGCTTTTGTTTTTCTCCTAACATAGAACACTACTACCGCCGTTAGAACTGATAGAAGCAGGAAGGAAATAAGTGCCTTAAACCAGAACTCCTCATGAGGTGCTTTTATCTTATCAATGTGCACCTCCATCTCCTTATTACCTTCACCAAGAGCCGTCTTGATACTCATCTTAAATGTGTAACTTCCACCTGAAAGATTGGTATATGCAATAGGTTCTAGATCAGTTCTATCCAGAGTAATCGTCTCCGTATCAAAGCCATGAAGACAATAAGATACCTTTGGATTTGTCAGTGAATATGTATATACAAATGGATATATCGTCACCCTCTTAACATCGGAATTAATCTTGAAGTTACCCTTCTTATCAGGATAGATCATCTCTCCATCTGCTTCGATAAATGGAACAGACATCTTGATATCTTTCACATCTTCAAATGATTCATTTATATCTACCTTTACAACACCTGTAGATCCTGCAATATAGAGCAGTCCACTATCACCTAAATCGCTGTATGAATTTGCTGTTGTAACACTAGGAAGTCCATTGTCTTTACTGTAGTAAATTGGAGTAATATCTCCATTTTGAAGAAGCTCATCAACCGGAACAACATAGATTCCGTTGCTGCTGAGTATCCACATCTTGCCATCATTATCTTCAAAAAGATCAAAGTTATTTGGATATGGGAATTTCTCAACAGTTGTTATTTTATCGTCCTGCATGTATGCAATAGAATTACTAGTTACAATCCAGTAAAGATTTCTAGTAACATCCTTTTTGATACGCATAATAACTTCTGAACGAAGTCCATCTTCCTTGCCAAGATTTGTTACGCCACCGTTGGAGATAACATAGATTCCATTTCCATCTGACCCCACATACATCTTTCCATCATCGCCTTCACACACAGTTAGAATCTCTGTATTAACGATGCCTGAAGATGAATCATAAACTTCTTTTACTTCGTCTCCATCTATCAGCGCAAGTCCACCATTACAAGCAACCATGGTTACTCCATCAGAACGCTCTATCGCAACTCTGCTCTTATCAGAAGGCATACCATCATCACTAGTAAATGTCTTAACATAACCATCGTCATATCTTACCAGTCCAAGGTCGCTGTAGGTAGAAAACCACAGCCTGTCCTGAGAATCTTTGATGATTGATCTTATACGAATTCCATCGAGAAGACTCACAAGATTTGAGTTACTGTTATAATCAGAAGCCTTTGTATCAAGATGCTTTATCTTGACATTCTTTACTCTGCCCTCCTTATCAATTACTATAAGGCCGGTATCCGTTCCTATGAAAAGTTTATCATTCAGACGACAGGTTGAATTGACAACAACATCATCAATTCCATACTTGAAATTTATGTCAGTAAATCTGTTTGGGACAACCTTCATAACACCCTGTCTGGATGAATTGAACCAAAGGTTTCCTTCGTAATCTACAAGCATGTTATCAATGGAATTGTTCAGTGGAATATTTTCCATGAGTAAAAATTCACCGTCAACATATTCTCCAATTCCAGTATCAGAACATACCCAGAGTGTATCCTTAAATTTCTCAATAGATGTGATGTAATCAAGCGGAGAAACATCTATAACCTCAGCATCCTTCATTCCATCTGAAAGTTTACCGTGATAAATCTCTGATTCCTCAGTTCCAATATATACGAAACCAGGATTATCAGGGTCCGGATATATGGTACGGATTGTTCCTACACCGAGTTTTTCTGGATCATAGCAGGCAGTAATCTTTCTGCTCTCAATCGTAAATACCTTACCGGATTTTGTCTCGCCATAAATGATACCATCTACACCAATTCGCATCTCCCTGATGTATGTATCACTGAGAAGGGATTCTTCCACCTTACTCATCTTCATCTCAGTATTGATCATACTTATACCGTCGGTTGTTCCAATAAAAATATTCCCCTGCTTATCCTCAACGATAGCATGAACCGAAGAAGAACCAAGTCCGTCCGCCTCTGAATAGAAGGTAAACTCGCCATCTTCCATATACGCTACACCATTATCATTTGTACCGATCCACAGCCTGTTCATGCTGTCAACATACAGACTTACAACGCTGGCAACTCCAGAAGTAGAATCGATTCTTTCAAATGCGTTTCCATCGTAACGAATAAGTCCACTGTAGCTTCCAATCCAGATAAAGCCCTCTCTAGTTTCAGCAAGTGCATTTGCCTCAGAAGTTGGAAGGCCATTGGTATTGTTATAAAGCACAGAAGCATAACCATCGCCACTGCTCGTTGGATCAACAGCTACTTCGTCATTGTCAGCACCAGACTTAGTCTCAGCATAAACATCATCAGGAAAACTATTCTTAGATATGTCATATGATATACATGTAAATCCACATATAATTAATGCAGATAATACAAATATAAAGACTGATTTATAGATACAGGATTTATAAAGCCCTGTTTTGTTAGATATTTTTTTTGATATTTTATTAATCAACGATCGTAATATTATCATAATACCTATTCACTCCCCACACAGTAAATAAATAATATATCTCGTGATATCTTTCTAAAGCCTGGATCAACCCCTTAATCCATACAGAGTAATTTTATCATATAATAAAAAAAAAGTCATTCTGAGTTTCTACGAAGAAAATATTCTTCGCTTCGCTCAGAATGACATCTTTTTACAGTATCATAGAAAGTGCAATTCTTCCCTTTTCTTTATCTACACCGATAACTTTTACTTCAACAACATCACCTACGCTTACTACTTCAAGCGGATGTTTGATGAACTTCTTATCTGTAATTTTTGAAATATGTACTAGTCCGTCCTGATGAACACCAATATCTACAAATGCACCAAAGTCGATAACATTTCGAACTGTTCCCTTGAGAATCATTCCTTCCTTGAGATCCTTCATATCAAGGACATCACTTCTAAGGATCGGCTTTGGCATATCCTCACGAGGATCACGACCTGGACGAAGGAGCTCTTCGATAATGTCGTTAAGAGTAAGTTCTCCTACTCCGATTTCCTCAGCCAGTTTTTTCTTCTCATCAGCTGACAGCTTACTCAGCTTATCTACACCTTCTTTATCAAGGGAAGTACTTATCTTCTTCAGATCATCGCCTGCCTGCTTCTGTGTATCAGTAACAACAGTATTTCCAAGTGTTATCTGAAGCTTATCAAGAAGCTTCTTAGTTGCATCATAACTCTCTGGATGAACAGCTGTTGCGTCCAGTGGATTCTTTCCTCCAACTATACGAAGGAAACCAGCACACTGCTCAAATGCTTTTGCACCAAGCTTAGGAACCTTGAGGAGCTCCTTACGATCAGTGAAGGAACCATTTTCCTCTCTGTATGTAACGATGTTTTTAGCGATAGGCTTTGAGATTCCTGATACATACTGAAGCAGTGGAGCTGATGCTGTATTTAGATCAACACCAACCTTGTTAACAGCTGTCTCAACAACTCCGCCAAGTGCTTCACCCAGCTTCTTCTGATTCATATCATGCTGATACTGACCAACACCGATGGACTTAGGATCAATCTTAACCAGCTCTGCCAGTGGGTCCTGAACTCTTCTTGCAATAGATGCAGCAGATCTCTGTCCTACATCGAACTCAGGGAACTCCTCTGTTGCAAGAGCGCTGGCACTATATACTGAAGCACCTGCCTCATTTGTAATTACATAACTTACATTTTCAGGAATCTCATGAAGCAGTTCAACAATGATCTGCTCAGATTCTCTGGAAGCAGTACCATTTCCACAGGAAATGAGTGTGATGCCATACTTCTTGATCATCTGCTTAAGTGTAGCTTTTGCCTTTGCAATCTTCTCATCTGTGGTTGGAGCTGTTGGGTAGATTACTGTTGTGTCCAGAACCTTTCCTGTAGGATCAACAACTGCCAGCTTACAACCTGTTCTAAATGCAGGGTCCCAGCCAAGAACTGTCTGACCAGCGATTGGTGGCTGCATAAGAAGCTGTGTAAGGTTCTTACCGAATAC
>CACZRU010000014.1 GCA_902783605.1 uncultured Lachnospiraceae bacterium | reverse complement strand
TATCTTGGGCGGGATTTTTATATTGATGATATTGTGCTATAATTTACATGTTTTGGGGAGAAAAACATTTACATTAACATGAGGAAATTATGAAAAACAAACACAAGTCAGATACACTAATCCTTGGGGCGCTGCTTTCCCTATCCGGCGGCTTCCAGGACGCATACACATATGTTCTCAGAGGAAATGTATTTGCAAATGCACAGACCGGAAATGTGGTTTTGATGAGCCAGCACCTCATGACAGGGGAGTTTAGGAGGGCAGTTCATTACCTGCTTCCAGTGGTTGCATTTGCATTTGGAATACTTGCTGCGGAACAAATAGCTCACGAATTTAAGAAGATAAATGTCATCTATTGGAGGCACATCATTCTCATCCTTGAGATGATAGTCCTGACGGTTGTGGCATTTATGCCAGAGTCGCTGAATACACTTGCGAACATATTGGTTTCATTTTCGTGTGCCATGCAGGTCCAGGCCTTTAGAGAGGTGAAGGGGCACAGCTACGCCAGCACCATGTGCATCGGCAACCTGAGAAGCGGAACGGAGAGCTTGTCCAAGTATTTAAGGAGCAGAGACAAGACAGACATCATTGACTCCCTGTACTACTTTGGAATCATCCTGATCTTCGCCGTTGGTGCAGGACTGGGGGCCATCATATCAGGAATACTGGGCTTCAGGTCCATCCTCATCTCAAGTTTTATTCTCCTAATCGCAAACCTGACGATGATCGAGAAAAATGGTAATAGTAATTCTGGTGCCTGAAACTATTACAAAAGTTTACAAAACAATAGTTTAGAAGTGTAGTGAAGGGAAGGTATAAAGCATGAGTACTATAATTAAATCAAAAAATCAATTAAAGAAAATAGCCATCTTGCTGGCTGTCCTTTTTGTGCTATCCACCGTTGTATCCCCATTCACCTGGAGCTGTACTCAGGTTGAGGCGGCATCTAGGCTGGCTGCCTTTGGCAAGGTCAGTTCGCCGGATGAGAGCTGGACTGTGTCGAATGCATATGATGGTGGAGTGGGTACATTTACTTCCACTAATGGCGAGGAGACCTATTGGGTGCTGGCTGACTTTTCTGGTTACACTTACACGGCCGGCAACCTGCTCAGCATCAAGTACTACGGGATAGAAATCTGCGAGGAGGAGATTGTTATCACCAACAATTCCCAGAATATCTACCTGGACAAGATCGTTTCTCAGCATCAGGGCTATGTGACATATGAGCTGCCGGAGGACACCAAGGGGGTGTTCAGCTCTGAGGCACCATCTAGGGTTCGTATCAAGGGGCGTTATAGAAATGCGGTTCCAGGATCTTCATTTTCCTTTGGTGGATTTGAGATTCATGAGGCCGGAACTCTTCCTTCCTGGGACGATGGTTCGATTCCTGAATATAATCCCAATGCTGCTCCCCGTGGGATTGCGATGACATATTACGATGACATTTATTCCAGGGGATTTGCCTGGAGCACCGATGATACGGTTAGTTCCTCGGCCCTTTATATTATTGAAAGCTCTGGAAGTATGACTATGGACAGCGTGGATTGGAATTATGCAACCTGCGTAAATGCGTCTATGGTGGAGAGGACTGATGCGTCTGGAAAGAAATGGCATGTATATAAGGCTCATGTTACGGGGCTCACACCTGGAGCAACTTATTTCTATAGAGTTGGTGGTTCTGGTGGTTACTCCAGCGTGGGAACAGTTCAGGTGGAAGGTGGTTCAGATGGAGTATCATTTATCCATGTAACTGATGGCCAGGAAAGCTCCAAGCTTGGCTGTGACAAGTGGGGAACCATGCTGGCTTCGGCTAAGAAGAAATTTCCAGGTACAGCATTTGTGGCTTATTCTGGCGATATGACCAACTATTCTTATAACTCCCTTAATATGAAGGAGTGGATCTGGGGGCTTGATTCGGCTTCCGATACGCTCATGAATATGCCGATTGTTCCAACCAGTGGAAATCACGACGGCTTCGACTATTCATTTGTGGATAGATTTGACATTAATTATGCTGATTATGTTCCGAACTCTGACATCGAGTTGCTTGGTGGCGGAAGCTACTATTACACCTATGGCTCGGATGTACTGTTCATCAATCTGAACACCAACATCCGCACCTACGCGCCTGAATGTGATAGTCAGCTTGCATGGCTTCGTGAGGTTTTGGAGTCTCATAATGATTACAAATGGAAGATTGTGCAGGTGCATAAGGGCCCTATTTCTACGGGCTCTCATACCAATGAATATGATACGATGGACTACAGGCATAAGCTCTGTCCTATCTTTTCGAAGTACAAGGTGGATCTGGTGCTTCAGGGGCACGATCATGTATATACTCGTACAGCATCTTATGTGTGGAATGAAAATGCGGATGAGACAAATTATGGTTTCAACTATGATCCTCAGGTAGGAAAAGTAAACTCAGCTGCTTCATTTGAAGGTGAGACAAGAGTAATGAATTTTGAGCGCCCTGGAACCCATTATGTTACAATCAATTTCTCGGGCACCAAGATGTATAACCCAGTGGGCGTTTCTCAGCGTGATAAGAACATCCATACGGGACATAACCCGATAAGTGGAAATGCTTGCGACTGCCAGCCGGGTCTTCCTATGTATGGCATTGTTACGATCAAGGGTGATGTTCTATGTTACGATGCGTACACATTTGACGAGTCCACGAAGCAGAGCGTACTGTATGATACATTTGCAGTTGATAAGAGTGATAACGATTGGCCAAGCCTGGATGATGGAAATCAGAATGGAAATGGATCTTCTGGATCAGGTGCTGGCAATAATGCTGGAAATGGTACTGGAAGTAATTCAGGTGGCAATTCCTCAAATGGCCAGAATTCATTAGGTGGCTCCGGCAATGGAAGCTCCGGCTCTGCCCAAAAGTATTCCAGCGAGTGGGTGGACGGCAAGTGGTACAATGCCGACGGTGTCTGTGATTACCCTGGAACCCTTACATGGAAGTGCAACGCTACTGGCTGGTGGGTTGAGGATACCGAAGGCTGGTATCCAGTGTCACAGTGGCAGAAAATAGATGGCAAGTGGTATTACTTCACAGCTGACGGCTACATGGATTACAGCGAATACCGTGACGGTTACTGGCTGGGCTCAGATGGCTCCCTTGTGGATGGCTACTATGGACAGTGGAAGAGTGATTCTACCGGCTGGTGGTTCGAAGACATCACCGGCTGGTATCCAGCATCCCAGTGGCTGTGGATCGACGGCACCAATTACTACTTCAAAGCTGATGGATATTTACAGTAAAAAAAGGGAGGAAATTTCCTCCCTTTTTACTATTACTTGTTATATTCCTTATACCACTCGGCAAATTTCTTCAGCCCTTCCTGTAAACTGACTTTTGGCTCGTAGCCGAAGTCTTTTTTTATTGCTTCGATGTCGGCGCAGGTAACTGGTACATCACCGAGCTGCATTCCAACAAAGGTTTTATGTGCTTCGAAGTCGAAGTCCTTTGATACGATCTCTGAATTTACCAGCTCCTCCTGAAGGGCTGTGACAAAGTCGTGCTGATCGATGGAGGTTCCACTACCCATGTTGTAGAGGGCATATGGAGCGATTGGAAGTCCGTCATCGCCAGTCGCTCTTTCTGGTGCTTCCTGCATGACTCTGAAGATTCCCTCAACAATGTCATCGATATATGTTAGGTCGCGTTTGCAGTTTCCGTGGTTGTACAGCTCGATCTTTTTATCCTTTGCCAGGCTCTCTGTAGCAGAGTAGTAGAACATGTCAGGTCTTCCGGCTGGGCCGTATACTGAGAAGAGTCTCAGACCTGTAGCTGGCATGTTGTACAGCTTGCTGTAGCTGTAGGCAAGAAGCTCGTTGGATCTCTTGGTTGCACCGTACAGAGATACAGGTGAATCAGCCTTATCATCTACTGTAAATGGAAGCTTCTTGTTGTCTCCATAGACAGATGATGAAGAAGCAAATACGAGATGCTCAACTCCAGGATGCCCATTTCCATAGCTGTATCTGCAGGACTGGAGAATTCCGTAGAATCCGATGATGTTGCTCTCCAGATATGCGTCTGGATGGCCGGTTGAATAGGTTACGCCAGCCTGTGCAGCCAGATTTACAACGATAGATGGCTTGTAATTGACAAATGTGTTTCTCAGCAGGTTGTTGTCGGCGATTCCACCCTTTATAAATACATAATTTACTGAACTGTTCTTTGCGGCTTCTTCGATCAGGCTGAGTCTGTAGTTCTTCAGCTTTGTATCGTAGTAGTCATTCATGTTGTCGATGTTGACGATAGTACCGCCTGTCATCTCCTTAAGCAGACGGAGTATGAGGTTGGCACCGATGAAACCGGCTCCTCCGGTAACTAGAACGGTCTTGTTATTAATATCAACTTTTACCTTATTTTGTGTCATGTGATTTTGTCCTCCTGAATTAGTTTATAGTAAAACTTATAGTAAAAATTAATAACTCTTTTTTGTAAAACCTGAGAATTTAAATATATCATTTGGATGTAAGAATTACAACAGAATAGACAGAATAATTGCACTTTTGGCACTGTTATTGTATATTAATAAATTACAGATTATATATGATCCCGGTACTGAGGAGTATGTCCTTAAAAATGCGTACGACAGCTATCTGAAGTACGACTTTGAAAATGCGGCTGTTCCCGAGGATCTTGATGAGATGTTCCATGAGATAGATAAGGCTTCTTCTGTGGAGACTCAACCGTGAGAAGGGAATGACAATCCTGCAGGTAACTCACTCCGACGACTGTGCAACCTACGGAACCCGTACAGTCATCATCGACAGTGGCAAGATAGTAGAGTAACTCAGTATAAAGTAAAAAAAGGATCAGGCCCATTTTTCACGATATGTGTTGATTGGAACAGGGCTGGATTGCGCATGATAAAAATTTGTGAAAAATATCAATAGTCTGTTGCATTTTGCCTGGTAAATTGCTATAATCACAACAAAATCAAAAGAAGGGAAGGTATCTTTTATGAAGAAGTTTCTTGAAGAGTTTAAAGAGTTTGCCCTTAAGGGTAATGTAATGGACATGGCTATTGGTGTTATTATTGGTGGTGCATTTACAGCGATTGTTACAGCATTCACAGATGATTTTATTACTCCAATAATCAGCATCTTTGGTGGAACAGAGTTTGGTGGAAAGATTCCTCTTCCAGGCCCAGAAGGAAATGCGATTCTTTGGGGCGATTTCGTATCAGCAGTAGTTAATTTCCTGATAGTTGCTTTGATTCTGTTTATGATGCTTAAGGGTATGAACAAGCTTCTGAGTCTTAGAAAGAAGGAAGAAGAAGCTGAACCAGAGGCAGATCCAGAGCCAACAGAGGAAGAATTACTTCTTACAGAAATCAGATATATTCTTAAGAATAAATAAGTTTAGAGATATATAAATAAGAATTATTAGAAAGAAATGTAGTTTTGAATGAAGAACTACATTTCTTTTTTATTTCATAAGAAATTGCTTTAGCATAAGCGGTTTACATAACTCCAAATTAAAAAATGGGTTCATACATAAAATTACTAAAATATTGTACTCTATGCTTGTAACTAAAAACTATGTTTTAATCCATAAGGAGGAATTACCATGAAAAAGAATAATTTTAAGAGATTTATCAATATCATTTTAGTTGTATGTATTATGATCGCTTGCTTTGGAAGTAATAATTCAAATGTTAATGCGGCTAGTATACAGAATAGTGACCTTCATGATGAAGAGTTAAGATTTACTCAAAATGACTATATTAAGTTTGGAAATGTTATGTATGATGAAAATGACCTGCTTGTGAAGCTTGACAGTATTCAATTGGGCGTGGTTGATAATCATGAATATGGGAGAAATTTTGATGCGATTAAAGTTAATATAAGTGTAAGTAGTAAGAGAGACAGTATTGTCCAGTTTGATCTAAAGGGCCTGGCTTTCAATGACTTTATTATTGATATTGAAGACTATGAGGATGAAAGAATGAATATTTTATATAATTACACAGTTGACAGGATAACTAAAGGTGATTCAGTTATATTATCTTATATCATATCAGGTGAGGGCTATAAACAGAGCCAGCTTGATAATATGTTTAATTATTTTAAATTAAATGATGATAATTGGACTAAGCTGTCACTTGGATATAATATAATTGATGTTGATGGAAAAAATGATGAAGATGTGGTTAGTTCGTTTAATCTGAATTATGATTTGAATGGTTATATTGATAAATATGTAACTGATGATAATGTTGAATTATATAAAAACAAGAATTATATGTCTAATTGTATATTTAGTAATGATATGTATGAAGTTTATTATTTGAATCTAGAGTATGATTATATTGGAAGCTATTACCTCAATTTATTAATAAATTGTAAATGTGATATAGGGAACGAAGTAGTGATTTGTGATGCAAAGGTAAATGGGAAGTCTTTTGAACATCTATCTAAGACGAGGATTGGTTATTTTTATGATGAATTAGTGGACACACATGTAAAAAAGAATTTTATAGGCAGTGGATATATAACATGTAAAATGTGTATTTACCAGCAACCTGGTGTAATGGCAGGGATTTATGAAAATCTCGATAGTATTTCATTTAGGTTTGTAGATACCTATATGGGATTAACGAATGAAGAAGTAAAAATAACTCCAAAAAATAGACAAATCTTTAGTAATAGTAAAAACAATGATTCAACCATTGATCTTTATGAACTGTATGAGTAATCTGTAGACATAGGAAAGGCTCTCAGTGGGGGACGATTGAGTCCCCCACATAGGGAACTGTTTCAGGAGGAATGTCACTTGCGTTTGATTGACAGCAGTGATACCACCAGTGATATGCCCATTCCGATCAGTGTCAGATTGCTGGTGATGACAGCAGGTATATGTACAACGTTCATCCAGCTTCCAAAGTAAGTGCCCATGAGACCACAGAGTCCGCCCAGTACAACTGCAGTGATCCAGATTCCAGTTTTAACGCCGTTCTTTGAGTAGCAGAGTATAGCAATAAGCAGTGGGAAGATTATACCAGGTGTGTAGATTGAATATGCGCCTGTCAGAAGTGACATGATGTCGCCTCTTCCCCATACGGCAAGAACTGTGGCAAGTATACCGATTACAGCGACTGTTATACGGATGTACCTGACATCTTCCTTCCTAATTATGTCCTTTGCAAAGATGGAAGATGCATTTATCAGGCAGGTGTCAGTAGAAGACAGTATCGCCGACAGCAGTCCGAATATCAGTGGGAGTTTTATATAAACTGGCATCATGTTTGCAATATAGAAGAGTGCTTTTGAGTCCTGCATTTCATTCAGCGAGATGTTATTCTTTGCCCACACTCCAATTAGTGCGATGAAGATACTGAAGATAAATAGGCCGATGCCGGCCCAGAGCGCAGATTTTTTTGCTATATCCTCATCACGGGAGATGAAATTCCTGGAAATGATATCTGGGCCCAGGAAGAATACGCCTCCAACAACGAAGAACTGCGTGAAGTAGTATTTGAAATCATTATTTGCAGGCGCTGCTGTTACGAAGGTATTCGTATCTATAGTGTTACTCTCTTTAATAACATAGAGGTAGATTGTACATAGGATAATACCGATTACTATGATAAATGCCTGCAGTTTATCGGTTCTTACAACAGAGGACTGACCACCCAGCAGTGTATAGAGAATAACGATTGCAGAGATGATTACAAATAACCATTTGTCACTCCTTCCTGTGGCAAATTGAATAAGTGAATTCATGGCAACCAGCTGTCCTGCAATTACGCCGATCCAGGAGATGACGATGATTAGAGCAATTATCATTTCAGCAGACTTGCTAACTGTAATTCTGGCCAGATCTGGCAGGGTGTCGGCTTCAGTTGCTCTGATTTTTCCAGATATTAGTAAGGATTGAAGAATAAGGCCGATTGCTCCAAATACCATCCAAAGTATAGCTGGAGCACCATTGGTATAAACCTCATCAACAAGGCCTATCGTGGTGGAAGCACCGAGCATCGTGGCCAGAAGAGACATGGTTACTGCGAAAGTCCCTTGTATACGCCCGGCGACAGCATAATCAGTGAAGTCCTTAATCTTCTTCACATCCACGATACTGATGATGATAAATACCACTAAGTAAATTCCAAGTGCAATAAAAAAGATGTTATTCATAACTGTTCTCCTTAAGCGTGCAGATGGGGCAGGTTCTGATTATACATAATGTGTAAAGAAGACCTGTCTCCAAATGCACATTTTTTATGTGCAGCGAGTATTATGTCACATGGACAGGTTGATGTCAACCAGAAAGTTGAATCAGGGTGACAATTACCTTGAGGAGTTTTGGAAATGATTAGGAAGACTATAATGTGATTCAGTTATTTGTCTATAGGCAGGAGTTGGCCGATAGCTGTGCTTTGTGATATAATACCTCATGTTTTAGTGCTTTTATTGAAAAGTTTTAATCACATGAAAAAGCTTAGAGATTAAATAAGTAGTGTTTTTTGACACTGCTCAAAGATTTATGGAGGTACGGAAATGGTTAAGCATATTATATTATGGCAGTTGAAGGATGAACTTACTGCTGACGAGAAGATTAAGGTTAAGGCAGATATCAAGGCTGGGCTTGAGGGACTTGCTGGTCAGATTCCTGGACTTATTGATATTAAGGTTCAGACTGAGTGTCTCGGATCATCAAATGCAGATGTGATGTTAGATTCTTCATTTGAAGATGAAGCTTCTCTTAAGGGTTATGCTGTTCATCCTGCTCATGTTGCTGTAGCTGATGGAGTTGTGAGACCTAACACAAAGACGAGAGTCTGCATGGATTTTGAACAGTAAATTTATATTAATGGAGTAACTTTAGATGGAACTTTATAATGGAAGACCTGAAAATACAGAGGGAAGACTTCCTAGAGAAATCAGAACATATGACTTTCTTGATGAGCTGGGGATTGAATACCAGAGAACTGATCATGAGCCGGCTGACAATATGGAAGCCTGTAATGTGATCGATGCAGTTCTAGGTGTTGTCATATGTAAGAACCTTTTTCTGTGTAACAGGCAGAAGACAAACTTTTACCTGCTGATGATGCCGGGAGATAAGAAGTTTAAGACCAAGGAATTGTCTAGTCAGATTAATTCGGCGAGACTTTCATTTGCATCTGCTGATGACATGCTGAAGTATCTGGACATAGAGCCGGGTGCAGTCAGCATTATGGGACTTATGAATGACAAAGAACATGAAGTAAGACTTCTAGTGGATGAAGATGTGCTGAAGGAAGAGTATCTGGGCTGTCATCCATGTGTGTGCACATCAAGTCTCAAGATGAAGACGAAGGATGTGATCGATATTTTCCTGCCTGCAGTTGGACATGAATATGAGACAGTCCACCTGGTGGGAGAGGACTAATCTGTCTGTTCACTGGCGGGCACCTTTTGAGAACCGTTCGCACTGCTTCATTGTGGACAGAACTTTCCACTCACTGGTATGTACGTTTTGCTAAATGTCTTCATGTGGGCTCACTGGATGTTTAGTGCATCGAGGATGCTGGCGACGGTCATATTTTTTGATATACCAATATCTTTAATACCGATTCCTATGACATAACCGCTTATCGTATTTGTTTCAAGGTCAGCAAAGTATTCCGTGAGAATACCACAAATGACCTTCTTATTTATAGATATGCGGTTATATTTTTTATCCAGTGAAGTTTTCTTTCCTGTGAGTTTTTCCAGGATTTCAGAGACAGTTTGGCCGATATCTGAGGTTTTAAGAGGTGTATTTGTACTAGTGTTTTTACTGATATCGTCAAGTATTATGCTCATGTAGATTCCACCCTCAGGGGAGTCAAATGAGCTTTTATTATGTCCGATTCCTCCTGTCTGTGTGCGGGCAATAATAACCTTCTTGTCCATGGCACCGGTTATGAGGTTCATTTTTGCGGTCTGATTGGTTGATACCAGCTCATCGTAGATGATGATGCTGTCTACGAGGTTATCGACAGGAGATTTGACTGCTTTTTTCCTGCCAGCGCCTTTGCCATCAGGATTATTTTTTGTACTATTAGATTTTCTAATGTTTTCAAGACATTCTTTAATTGCAGTTACAGACAGGATATCACTACCTTCGTCAAGAGCGTATCCCTTGTTATTAGTCGAATAGATAACATATCCATCTTTCTTCAATTCATTTATTGCCTTCCATATGGCGTTTCTGGATACGCCAAGTTCTGAAGCAAGGTCCATTCCAGTGATATAGCTTCCTTTATTCTGTTCAAGCTTTTGCAGAACATAGCTTTTGGTTGATGGCTTAGGCATTTCTTTGTCTCCCTAATGATTTTATATTTGTTATTAAACATCGTGCAATAAATATTGTCAACTTAGTATGGTGACAATTATAATAGTGATATAAAAGGTTTAAAAAGTTTTAAAAGGTAATAAGGGGAAATGAAATTCAAAGTATTATTTATTGATAGAACGGATGACTATTATCAAAATGCACCGTGACAAAGAGAGTGATGATACTTATCTAATTCTTCCAGTCACACTTCCATCTGATTTTAATCTAGTTATATATAAGCAGGGAGAAAAGCCAGGTACTGGTACAGAGGCTGCAAGATATGATTTTGATTATGACCAGAATAATAAAAATCTCAGAGATTTTCTTCGTTCTATAAAGAAACCATATTCTTACCAGGATTCTAACCAAGATTCTGATGAAAATTCTAATCATGAAGAAAGTACAGAACCGTAGCAATCATTTTGTTTGACTAAAGAAGTAACTGCTATCTTATGGCTCGAGGGCAGTTACTTTTTTGTATTTTTGTGAAAGAAAAATAGTTATAGTGTAGTTCTTTAATTATTGATATAATATTCAATATGGTAATCGAATATTACAACCTGGGGAGGTTACGCATGAGTAACATTGTCGAAATGAAGAATGTAACAAAGATTTACGGTGAGAAGGAGAATCAGGTTCTGGCTCTCCACAATGTAAGTCTTCAAATAGAAAAAGGAAGTGTGGTTTCTATCGTCGGTGCGTCCGGAAGCGGTAAATCCACACTTCTTAATATTATGGGCGGTGTTGATACTCCATCAGATGGAAGTATATATGTGGATGGAAAGGACATCACCAAGTATAACGATGATGAGCTCAGCATTTTCCGGAGAAGAAAGGTGGGGTTTATCTTCCAGGCATATCATCTTATTCCAGTACTTACTGTTGAGGAAAATATCAAGATGCCTGTTCTTCTTGATCATAAGAAGCCAGACAGGGAGTACATCGACCATATCATTGATCTTCTTGGACTTTCTGAGAGAAGAAGACACCTTCCCAATCAGCTTTCCGGTGGACAGCAGCAGAGAACTGCCATAGCAAGAGCTCTGGCCAACAACCCAGCACTTGTTCTTGCAGACGAGCCGACTGGTGCTCTTGATTCAAAGAATGGAGAAGAGGTAATGGACCTCCTTATGAAGTCTGTCCATGATATCGGCCAGACGCTTGTGATCATCACCCACAATGAAGAACTGGCTCAGCGCGCAGACAGGATAGTAAAAATATCTGATGGAAAAATTGCCTCAGATACCAAAATAAAGAATTAAAAGTAGTATAAATAGTTAAATCACAAAACATTAACTTGGAATATAGAGAATCTGGAATACAGAATTTAGAATACAGTATTTAGAATACAGAAAATAAAATGGAAGATTTTAGAGAACTAGGCAACAGATATCTAAAACAGAATAGAAAACGCTCGCTTATAACAGTTATCGGTTGCATGATAGTTGCAACGCTTCTTTTTGTATTTCTGAATTCCATGTGTAACTGGGTGGACAGAGAGCGGGCAGATGTCCGCAAGACTGACGATTTCGAGATTCTTATTCTTACTGAAGACCGTGACAAGATAGAAGCAATTGTAAATGAAGATTTTGTCCGTTCAGCCTACATGGGGAAGGCGTATTCCTGGACTCCGTCAGAATATGTTGAGGACCCGGAAAAACCTGGGGCTGAAGAAGAATATATATTATATGCAAATGCGCTCCACATAAATGTGAAAGATGTCCTTCTGGTTAAGTACTACAACAAATATATCCAGAAGACCTATGATGTTCATACTGAGCTTAATAACGATGTTTTATGGACATATATGATGGATGACAGCGGGCAGGGTGGAGTATTTCTTCTTGGTGGAATTTTTATAGCTTACATCTTTGCAATCATTGGTGTGGGTATTGTCAGGAACAGTGTACAGCTTTCCGCTCTTGAGAGGATTAAGGACTATGGCAATCTTAGATGTATAGGTGCAACTAAGAAACAGATAAAAGCAATCGTATTAAGAGAATCATTTGTACTTGAATCCATAGGTATAGCAGGCGGCGTGGTTTTAGGCTATCTGATCAGCATACCAATATGCAAGAGCAGAGAAATGCCTGCGGATTTTCATTTTATTCCTATATTCCTGCTGGCATTTGCGTTCTATGGTGATATGTATTTTGCCATAGGTGATGGAATCAAGCCGGTACTTAAGGTTAATCCTGTTGAGGCAGTGAAGGGGAATTACCGTATAAGGATTAAGAAGAATAAAGTCCGTAATAGCGGCCTTTGGAAGCTTCTCTTCGGCGTAGAAGGGGATTATGCATATAAGAATATAAAACGAAATAATGGCAGATTTTTAAAGACCGTTTTTGCAATGGCATTTGGACTTGGTACGGTTGTGGTTATTGGCGGCGTCATGGTTATTCTGATGCAGTTTCTTAAGAACAGCGCTCAGAGTTATGGCTATTATCAGCAGTACATTCAAGCTGAAACTTTGACCGTAAATACTTCGGATGAGATAAGGGCACAGCTCTATTCAGCTGATGCGCTTAAGAAGATCAGTAAAGCCAAAGGAATTGACGAGATCAAATATTCCTATAGAGATACAGTATTTGTGACAGAGAATGAGTGGCTTTATTCTCATATGGATAAGGATTATGAGATAAAATGCTTGGATTCCATGGTCTATTCAGCTTTTGGAAGTCCGCCGGCTGACAGTAAAGAAGAGTACGACAGCTTTATGGAAGAGCTGGAAAAAGATAATGAGATAATGAAAGACTTCAGAGACAGTGGCGAAGGATTGGTGGATTATGCTGCATTTGAAGTTATCGATGATAATACAGATTTTGATAGGGGTACACAGAAAAAATTAACAAGTATCTCATATGGTACATCTCTATATAGAACCAGCCTTGCAATAGCTGGTTATGACAATGAAGACTATGCAAGATGTGCTGATTACCTCGTTGAAGGAACTATGAATCTTTCTCCAAATGGTATCCTTCTTGTTAATCAAAATGAACTTAATACCAATTATGAGTATTCCGAAAATGCTGATGGCGATTACCTGAGTATAATGCCGGAGAAGGATGAATATACATTTACGGACCTGAAGGTGGGGGACGAGGTTTCCATAGTTGATCCGGCTGAGCTGAAAAAGCTTGTTCAGCAAGAACTTAAGAGGTCAGCAGAATATGATGAGCTGATGTCTCAAAAGGGAAAAGAATGGGATAAGAATCATGGGGATGAAGTGGATGAGGATGGCGAGAAAAAGACTAATCCTTATACGCTTTATACGAATGTAAGAGGAAATTCCATAAAGGAACATTGGATCATAGAGTCAGCAAGACAGAAACTGGTTGAAGAAGGTAAGTATAAAACCTATGTTATAGAGGGTATAATTAAGAATGAGCCGAATCATAGTTTTAAATCTCCGACCATCATAGTTCCGCTGGATAAATATTATGAAATGACTTCTAAAACCTCCAGTGATTATTCTGGTATGATGTTCCATATAAGTAACATTTTCAGCAGTGACCTGAATAAGCAGGAGTTTATAAATGCGATACATGAGCCATTTACAGAAGATGAAGAGGGTTACTATTTCAGTGAGGCTGAAATATCCTATTATATAGATTTAGCCACATCCATAGTTGAGGGTGTGAAACAGTTTCTGGCAATTGGTGCCGTAATACTTATCATCGTTATGGTCAGTGCATTTAATACAATGAATACAGCTATCAGCAACATACAGCTGAGGCGAAATGAGTTTGCTCAGCTCAGGGCACTGGGGATGACCAAGAAAGGCCTTATGAAGGCAGTTGTCCTTGAAGGAGGAATCGCCTGGTTTTTCTCTTCGGTCATCGGACTGGCAGTGGGCCTTTTAATCCAGTACCTTATTCATACTCAGATATTTGTTTTAATCATAAATTCAGATATGCAGATTGCATGGATACCAATACTAATAACAATAGTACTGGAGTTTATTGTCCTATGCGGAACCAATATAGTATGTATTAGAGGAATGAATCTGAATGTAGCAAATGAGCTTACCAGGTCAGGTGACTAAAGTGTCATTCTGAGGAACGAATCGACGAAGAATCTTTAAGAACAGAAATAAGAAATAGTGAATAATACAGTGTCATTCTGAGCGTAACGAAGAATCTTTATACAAGGAGATGTGGACATGAATAAATTCAAGATCAGTTTTATCAATAAAACAGTCTCAATCCTATCAGTACTAGCACTGCTGATTGCCATGGTAGTCCCACTGATCATAGGCATTGATTCACATGCCATTACACCGAGGGTTATGCTGTCAGAGTATTCCCTCAGTTCAGACGAAATATATCCAGGTGACTCATTTACCATTAATTTCAAGCTGAAGAACACATCGAAGAATCCGGTCATGAATCTCAAATGCACCGTCAGCTCTGATAATGGCGAGTTCATTCCTGTTGAGAGTACGGGCTCCAGCTATGTGGCTGAGATAAAGGGCGAAGAAGAGATTGAGCTTTCCGTAGACCTTACAGCTATGAAGAAGCTGGCAGAGAAGTCCTATAAGCTGACTATCAAGACAGAGTACGAGGACTGGAGCAATAAGTATAGTGCTTCGGATTCTATATACATTCCAATCAAGCTTAAGACTGAAGTACTTATCTCTGAGACATATATAGCTGAAGAAGAGATAAGACTTGGCGATAATATTGAGATCGTATCTACTATCAATAACATTGGTGGAGCGGATATATACAAGGTGCAGGCTGTGTCATCAGGCGATAATATCGCTGAGGCCAACTGCTATGTTGGTGATATCAAGTCCGGAAAGCAGGGAAACATTGATATCATTACTAAGGCAACTGCGGTTTCAACAACGAGCACCTACGATAATAAGATAGATATAACCTACGAAGATATCGACGGCAATGAATACAGGGAGACAGTATTCCTCGGAAATGATGGCCGTATCGAAGTTCTCGAACAGGATTATTCAGATATTATCAAGGTTAAGGAAGATACAAGCACAGGCATGACCAATAACATGAAGCTTCTTATAGTACTTGCCTGCGTAGCTGTGCTGGTTCTGTTCTTTGTAGTGAAGAGAGTGATGAAGCGCAAGAGATTAGAGAAGGAATTTGATTGAGAAATATGATGATAAATTTGAATGAAATATTTGAATGAGATTTTTGAATGAGATTTTTGAATGACAAATAGTTATAAATGTCTTTGTCATCCTGAGCGTAGCGAAGGATCTTTCTAACTACGATTACACTATAGAAAGCAATTTACCATATATGGGATACATATTTAGACTTAGTTTTGCCAACTTAAGACTCCGCAGGCTGAGAACGGCACTTACGATCATCGGTATCATGATCGGCATAATGTCCATCGTTACCATGCTGACAGCTGGCATGGGCGCAAAGAGTACCATGATCGATGAGGTGGAGAAGGTAGGAAACACCAGAGAGATAATGGTGTATTCTTTTAATACCTCAAGAAAAGACCTTCTTCTTACTGATGCTGTAGTATCTAAGTTTGAAAAACTGGACGATGTGGCTGGCGTATATCCTGTTCTTGAAGCTGACGGTCAGGAGAAGATGGGCGTCTATTCAGGAATGGTTGGACTCCTGGGCGTTCCACGTGAATATATGGAGACACTTACGCTTGAAGATGGCGTTATACCTGAATCAAACGGTTCAAGACCAAAGCTTCTTGTGGGCAAGGGTGTTAAAGACAATCTATATAATAGTAAGACATTTACTCTCTACTCAGAATCAGTGAGGGCAAATGAGTCGCTTGTGGGCAAGAGGTTCGATTTTGAACTGCAGGAAGATATAGCGGATTCAAAGAATGAAGAGAAAAGTGATGAAGATGAGGAAAAGGAAGAATCGGAAGAGTCATTAGATAAATCTTCTGATTCATCTGATAAGGCGGGAGAGGAAGAAGATAAAGAAACAGCTTCTTCATCAGATGCAGATTCTGAAGAGAATGAATCTGATAAAAAAGAATCCGATAAGAAGAGCAGTTCTGGAGCGGAAGAATCTGAAGAGAACAAAGAAGATAAAGAGGACAAAGAAGAAGAAAAAGAACCTGTTATCACGAAACTGAATATTGTTGGTGAGACAGACAATGAATATGATTATAATATATATACAGACATAGATACACTTAAGATGTTCCTCAAGAGACAGCAGGTTGATCGAAAGGTTCCGGGACAGCCAGTTGATAAACATGGTAATCCTTACAGCTTCTGGACATACAACTACATTATAGTCAGGGCAGACAGCGTTGAGGATGTGGAGCATTTGTCCAAGGTGATCAAGGACATGGGGTACCAGGTGCAGAACAATCTGGAGACTCTTAATTCAGTGAACCGTACGATAAGCATAGTTCAGCTGGTGCTTGGTGCCATAGGAGCGATTGCGGGAGTGGTTGCGATTATTGGTATCATCAATACCATGATGACGGCAGTTTATGACCGTATCAGAGAGATAGGACTTCTCAAGATGCTGGGAGCGGATAATGACGATATCAGTTTCATGTTCCTCTTTGAATCTGCACTCCTGGGTGGGATTGGCGGAGCCCTAGGTATTGGGCTGTCATTCCTTATAGATTTATTCCTGAACAAAAAATTGGTTCAGATGATGAATATGCCTGAAGGTACTTGGATCATGAGCACACCTATGTGGCTGGTTGTTCTGGCCTTTGTGCTTTCGATAGTGGTATCAGTTCTGGCTGGTGCATTTCCAGCTAGATGGGCATCGAAGATAAAACCACTTGAGGCTATATCAAGTTAAAAGGAAATGGGGAGTTATATATGGGGTTTCAATCATGGATAGAAGGAATTAATGGTTTAGCAAGCTTATATTCATTTGATATTCTGCCAGATGGAAGTTTCAGTGAGATCCGTCTTATGGCAGTGAATAAGATGAATACAGGGATATATGTACAAGGATAAAGAAGAATATTACCTTTCACATCCTGATAAAAGGCATTAATGTGTTTTCGGTGATTTTGAAAAATATTTGTTGCATTATGTAAATTCTTATGATATTATCACTTGGTATGATTTTTAGGAGGATAAATTCATGAAAATTGCACTTACAATCGTGTTTATAATAATAGCAATAGCACTTGCCATTCTGGTACTGAGCCAGGAAGGAAAGGATAACGGATTTACAGGGTCATTTACAGGATCTGTTGATACTTATTGGGCAAAGAACAAGAAGCATTCAAAGGAAGCAAGAATTCAGAAGGCTACAGCAATACTTGGTGCGCTGTTCATCATCATCGCTGCAATTCTTAGTTCTAAATGGATGTA
>CACZRU010000013.1 GCA_902783605.1 uncultured Lachnospiraceae bacterium | reverse complement strand
TGGCGAAGCATTTAAAGGCGAGCAGGTAGTTCTTATCGAAAATGAGTTCGGTGAAATTGGTATAGATGGTGGCTTTCTTAAGGAAGCCGGAGTAAATATCACAGAGATGAACTCAGGTTGTATCTGCTGCTCATTGGTAGGTGACTTTGGCGAGGCACTTAAGCAGGTGGTAAATGATTATCACCCAGATAGAGTTATCATCGAGCCATCAGGAGTCGGTAAGCTGAGTGATGTTATCAAAGCTATCCAGAAGGCTGGAGAAAATGTAGAGATAGCGCTTAATAGTGCAACAACTGTAGTTGATGTTACTAAGGCTAAAATGTATATCAAGAACTTTGGTGAGTTCTTCCTGAATCAGATCGAGGCTTGTGGAACTGTAGTTCTCAGCCGTACACAGAATGCTACAGAAGAGAAGATTGTTACAGCTGTAAATATGATCAAGGAGCATAATGCTGATGCTAGAATTATCACAACTCCTTGGGACGATATTACAGGTGAGATAATACTTGATGCTATGGAGCATAGTTCATCTATAGAAGATATAATGAAGAATTTCAAATATGATCCAGCTGTAGATGATGAAGAACATCATCACCATCATCACCATGATCACGATGAACATGACCACGATGAGCATGAGCATCATCACCATGACCATGATGATCACGACGAGCATGAGCATCACCATGAGCATCATCATGACCATGACGACCATGATCACGACCATGAACATCATCACGAGCATCACTACGATGAGCATGGTGTTTGCAGCTGTGGACATCATCACCACCATGACTCTGATGAAGTGTTTACAAGCTGGGGCAGAGAGACAGCTCATAAGTACAGTGCAGAAGAGCTTAAAGAAATTCTTGATAAGCTTGCAGTTGAAGAGGATAATGAGTTTGGAATTATCCTCCGTGCCAAGGGCATCGTACCTGATAAGGAAGGCAAGTGGCAGGAGTTCGACCTTGTTCCAGGCGAGTATGAGGTGAGAGATGGTTCACCTGATTACACAGGAAAGCTTTGCGTTATTGGCAGCAAGCTGGATGAAGTTAAGATTGCAGAACTTTTTGGTCTGTAGGATGATGTGAGAGGAAATGAATATGAGAAATGAACCTAAGGAGATTCCTGTATATGTGTTTATGGGATTTCTCGGAAGTGGAAAAACTACATTTGCAGTAGATACACTGGTAAGACAGGGCTTTACTGAGAGTACACCAACTCTGCTTCTTGCATTTGAAGATGGAGAAATTGAGTATGATGTAAAAGAGCTGGAGGAGGAGAATATCCATCTTGAGATTATCGAGGAGGAGGACTTTACTTCAGAGAAACTTCTTGAGCTTGGTAGAAAATATAATCCTGAAAATGTAATGATAGAGTATAACGGTATGTGGGAGCTGGACAGACTGTTCCAGATTAAGGTGCCTGCAGGCTGGACAGTTATTCAGGTTATTTCATTTGTTGATGCTACTACCTTTGATCTCTATGTTAACAATATGAAGAAAATAATGATGGACCAGCTGAGAAATGCTGATATGATCATCTTCAATCGCTGCGATGAGAATACAAAAACTGCTGAGTACCGCCGAAGCATTAGAGCTGTGAACAGAAGAGCTCAGGTTATATTTGAGGATAAAGATGGAAAGCCTATGGATATGAATGAGGAGATAGTTCTTCCTTATGACATAGACAGTGATGTTATTGAGTTGGGAGAAGAAGACTTTGGTCTGTTCTATATAGATGCTGCTGACAATCCAGATAAGTATCTTGGAAAGAAGATTAAATTCAAGGCTCAGGCTCACAGACCTTCAAACTATAAGTCAAATGAGTTCGTTCCTGGAAGATTTGCCATGACATGCTGTGCGGATGATATCGCATTTATCGGTTTCAAGAGCTATTATAAAGGTGCAAAAACTCTTAAGGATAGAGACTGGGTAATAGTTGAAGGAACCATACAGAAGGAATTCTATCCAGAGTTCCAGGGTGAGGGACCGGTTATCTATGCTGACAGTGTATCCATGACAGGACCTGCAGCGGATGATCTGGTATACTTCAATTAATAGGATTTTAAATAAATAATTAAAAATGCTCGGATTTGTTGCCTATTTCACATTCTATACACAGAACTTTAACAAATCCGGGGATTTTTTTATTGTAATGACCACATCTGCATAATACAATAGTTAAGGACGCTCCTGAGAGGCGGAGAGGAGCATTACAAATGTATAGTAAAATTATTAGTGGTACGGCTTTGGGAATAGACGGACTTCTTGTTTCTGTGGAAACAGATATCAGTCAGGGACTCCCAGGGCTCAGTCTCGTTGGTTATCTTGCATCTTCCGTCAAGGAGGCAGGAGAGAGAGTCAGGACAGCTCTCAGGAACTCAGGGTTTTTCCTTCCGCCCAGCAAGATAACTGTCAATCTGTCCCCCGCAGATGTTCGGAAGGATGGCACTGGCTATGATGTGGCTATAGCAGTGGGCATTCTCATATCAATGGGGAAAATCATACTAAGCGAAGAATTGAATAAGGAAATCGCCAGCACACTTTTTATAGGCGAACTGGGGCTTGATGGCAATGTGCTTCCAATCAGGGGTGTTCTTCCTATTGTCGATTATGCAGCGAAAATGGGTATCAGGAATGTAGTTCTTCCAAATGAGAATAAGGAGGAGGCTTCATTTGTAAAAGAAGTAAACATTTATCCTGTGAAAAGTCTTCAGGAGCTAATTGATATGCTCCATGCAGGCTCATTTCCGGAGCCATATGTTCCACATGATACATCGGAGGTTTCACCAATTGAAACACTTGATGATCTTGCTGATATCAAGGGACAGGAGCTGATGAAGAGGGGCGTGATCGCTGCAGTTGCCGGTTTTCACAACATCATAATGACAGGTGCAGCCGGAGCAGGTAAGTCTATGATCGCCAAGTGTATTCCAGGACTTATGCCACCGCTATCCTACGAGGAGAGTATGGAGCTTACAAAAATATACAGTGTAGCGGGACTTCTTGAATGTGATATGAGGTTCATGGATAGGCGTCCATTTCGAAGTCCCAGCCAGAACATATCCCAGACGGCAATGCTTGGTGGAGGCACTGTTCCTAAACCTGGTGAAGTCAGTCTTGCCAATAGTGGAGTTCTGTTTCTGGACGAATTCCCAGAGTTTAAGAGAGATGTCTTAGAAAGCTTGAGACAGCCTATGGAGGATAAGAAAGTCAGCATTTCAAGGGTGAAAGGATCATACACATTTCCAGCCAGGTTTATGCTGGTTTCTGCCAGGAATAATTGTCCCTGCGGTTTCTACCCAGATAGGAGCAGATGCAGGTGCAACGCTGGAGAAATCTTCAGGTATCAAAGCCGAATCAGTCATCCGATCATGGATAGAATTGATATTCGTCTTGAAGTGAAGAGAGTGTCCTTCGGTGAGCTGTTCACTGTTGAAGAAGGAATGTCCACTGAGAGCGCTAGACAACTTATTCTGAGTGCCAGGGAAAGGCAGAAATACAGATACAGGAATGAGAAGTTTAACTACAACTCCGAGGTTCCACAGAGCATGATAAATGAATATATAAAACTTAGTGATAAGGAGCAGAGAATTCTTAAGGAAGTATTTGAACAGCAGGATATGTCGGCAAGGGGATATTTCAGACTTCTAAAACTTATCAGGACTATAGCGGATATAAATGACAGGGATGAGATAAAACTTTCCGATATTGAGGAGGCAGTATTCTTTAGAAATGAAACACAGTCGAAGGGGGAATTTGTATGAATATAGAACATTTGGAAAAAACGGAGGAAATGCAGACGAGACTTGCATACATGTGGGTGAATCATTTTAAAACAATGGGTCCTAATGACAGGGCAAAGCTTTTTGAGATATTTGGGTCGTCTCTTGAGGTGCTGGACTCCTTGTATAAAAGGGAACAAGTTTTGACTGGACTTGTGGATGCAGGAGTCCTTAAGGCAGAAACTAAAGCTGAAATAATGGGAGATGACATAGACAGATGGTACGAATGGCTTAATGCAGCGATGGATAGAACTAAAACTAAGTGTGTTACGCCGGAAGAAAATGATTATCCCCAAAGACTTGTAAATCTTCCTGACAGACCTTCGTGCATTTACTTCAGAGGTGATATCAGTATTGCAAATGAAGAGGCTGCCATAGCAATGGTAGGAAGCAGACGCCCAACCAGTTATGGGATTCTGGAGGCGGAACAGTTTAGTGGTAATCTGGCTTCCAGGAAAATCGTGATAGTAAGTGGGATGGCTTATGGCATTGATTCAAAGGCACACAGGGGTGCCATGGATGCAGGAGGCAGGACGATTGCCGTGCTTGGGGGTGGAGTAGATATCTGCTACCCAAGGACCAATATGGATATTTACTTTGAAATGTGTGAGAATCAGCTGGTGCTTTCAGAATATGAACCTGAGGTACAGCATATATCGATTCATTTCCCTCAGAGGAACAGGATGATAAGTGGACTTTCAGATGGCGTTCTGCTTGTGGAAGCCACACTGCGTAGTGGGACTATGATTACAGCTGACAGAGCTCTTGAACAGGGGAAGAGTGTATATGGAATTCCAGGAAGAGTCACAGATATTAATTCTAGAGGGATACATAAACTGATCAAGCAGGGAGCTGTACTGGTGGATGATCCGCTGGATATCGTTCAGGACCTATATGAAAATGGAATTATAAGAAGGAAGCTTGAAACTAAAGAATCGAGGAAAGAATCGAGGAATTCCAGAAGAAAAAAACAGTCGTTAACAACAGAAGAGGAAATCATGAAAAAACGGCTTGGATATGAACCGATTCATATAGATGACCTGATAAGACAGAACAATATGGATATAAGTAAAACCATTCATATTATGAAGAGTCTTGAGGCGAAGGGAGCGGTAAAATGTATAGAAAAAAGTTACTATATTCTGCGATAAATATGTTGATTAATAGCAGTGCTCTTTAACTGGATAGTGAAAATGTTTAACAAAATATCCTTGATTAGTAAAAAATTTTGGTGTATATTATCAAATCAGTTGACAAGAAAAATACATGAAACTCATTTACGGAGGAAAAAATGGCCAAGAATCTTGTTATTGTGGAGTCTCCTACAAAGGCTCATACAATCAAAAAATTTCTAGGTAAAAACTACGAGGTTATTGCTTCAGAGGGACATATAAGAGATCTTCCTAAGAGCAGTATGGGAATCGATAAGGAAAATGATTTCGAGCCTCATTATATAACAATAAGAGGAAAGGGTGAACTTCTCAGCAAGCTGAAGAAGGCTGCGAAGAAAGCGGATTTTATCTATCTCGCTACTGACCCGGACCGTGAAGGTGAAGCTATATCCTACCACCTTTCAGTAGCTCTTAAACTGGAGGAGAAGGATTTTAAGAGAATTGCATTTAACGAAATTACTAAGAACGCAGTAAAGTCATCAATCAAGAATGCTCGTAAGATAGACATGGATCTTGTAGATGCACAGCAGGCAAGAAGAGTGGTTGACAGACTTGTGGGATATGAGATAAGCCCGCTTCTCTGGGAGAAGATGGGAAAGAAGAATCTTTCTGCTGGCCGTGTTCAGTCCGCAGTTCTTAAAATGATTTCTGACAGGGAGAAGGAAATTGATGAGTTTATCCCTCAGGAATACTGGACTATGGAGGCTCAGCTTCTTATAGACGGAAAGACAGAAGTAACATTTGACTATAAAGGCGAGATTGAAAATGCGAAACAGGCTGAGGATCTTCGTAACAAGGTTCTGGCTGGTGATTTCGTGGTAACTGATATTAAGACATCATCAAGATGCAAGAAGGCACCGCTGCCATTTACAACTAGTACACTTCAGCAGACTGCTTCCAGCAGAATTAATTTCTCAACCTCTAAGACAATGAGGGTTGCACAGCAGCTGTATGAAGGAGTTGATATTAAGGGACAGGGTACTGTCGGACTTATAACTTACCTGAGAACGGATTCAACCCGTATCTCTGAGGAGGCGGATAATAATGTTCGCGAATACATAAGGAATACATTTGGTCCTGAGTATGAGGCTGAGGCTTCTGAAGATAAGGGCGATAGCAAGGGCAAGAAGATTCAGGATGCTCACGAGGCCATAAGACCAACTAATGTTCAGATCACACCTGATTCATTGAAGGGCAAGGTTTCAGCAGAACAGTATAAGCTTTATAAACTTATCTATGAAAGATTTGTTGCCAGCAGGATGAAGCCGGCACAGTACAGCATCTATACAGTAACAGTAGAGAATTCAGGAGAGACATTCAAGGCTTCAACCAGCACTGTTGTATTCCCTGGCTACCAGAGTATATATGCTACAGAAGAGGAAAAGGTGAAGAAGATTGCAAAGCTTGAATCAATCAAGAAGGATGACAAGCTAAAATGCGCAGATGTAAAGACCATTCAGCACTTTACTGAACCACCTTCACACTACACCGAATCTCTGCTCGTAAGAACTATGGAGGAAAATGGAATTGGCCGTCCTTCTACATATGCGCCAACCATATCACTCCTTCTTGGCAGAAGATATATTGTTAAAGAACAGAAGAATATTTATATCACTGAGCTTGGTCAGGCAGTAGACAATGTGATGGAAACCGCATTTCCGGAAATTGTGGATGTGGAATTTACAGCAAATATGGAATCACTGCTTGATGGTATTGGTGATGGAAACTGTGACTGGAAGGTTGTAGTAAGAAACTTCTATCCAGACCTGGAGAATGAGCTTACACATGCAAAGGAAAATCTTGAGAAGATTAAGATAGCAGATGAGGTAAGTGACGAGGTTTGTGAGGACTGTGGAGTTCATATGGTTATAAAGTATGGTTCCTATGGAAAGTTCCTCGGTTGTCCAAACTTCCCTAACTGCAGAAATACTAAGCAGTACTTTGAGAAGATTGGCGTTTCATGTCCTGACTGTGGTGGAGACATCGTAAGAAAGGTTACCAAGAAGGGAAGACCATTCTATGGATGTATCAATTATCCGGAATGTGAGTTCGTATCATGGAACAGACTGGTTGGAAAGAACTGTCCAGAATGTGGCAAGTACATGATCTATAAGGGTAAGAAGATAGCCTGCTCAGACAAAGAGTGTGGTTACACTGAAAATGCACCAGAAGAAGAATAAAAAATATAAGTGTCATTCTAAGCAAAGCGAAGAATCTTTATCATTTGCTTTCTTGAAATGACACTTATTTTGTGTTTTTTCTTATAAATTCTAAGAAAATAGACTACATTTTGTATTGCTATAACAATTATTATATGATATTATGTAAATCGGTTTTTAGCTGGAATCTATTAAAAGATTTCAAATAATTAAAATCAATATTTTTTGTGAGGGGATTTAAATGAATATTGCAGTTATTATTTTAATAATCATAGGCATCATTGCGATAATACTCAGCTTTGTTTTGTCAAATGACAATCAGGAGGAAAATGTTAATCCTAACATTCCTACTGAACTTTCTGATGCTGACAAGAAACATCTTAACAAGCTTGTTGACAACTATACAAAGGAGTACAGCAAGAATAAGGTTAAGGATATTGTCAGTGGTACAATGAAGGATACAATTCAGGCTGAGATTAACAAGAGCGATAAGCAGATCAGTGAGAAGATTGCTGCTGAGGTTAACAAGATTGACGAGAGAGCAACTGAGGATACTCAGAAGCTGGAGCAGTATTATAATGAAGTAACTGCTGATATAAACAGCAACAAGGCTGAGCTAGAAGAGCTTTTTAAGAAGATTTCTGACAAGGAAAAAGAGATGAAGAAGTCTCTGGGCGTAATTGACGAGTATAAAGAGGGACTTGATAAGCTTAAGGCAGAGATTAAGGAACTGGATGCTCAGGTGACAGCAAAGAGAAACGAGGCTCAATATGAGACTCAAAACGGAGTAGTTGCTCCTCAGAAGCAGGTAAGTGTTTCTGAAGCAGTTGAAGAAATTCCATATAATGCTGAAGGTGAGACTGAAGTGTTAAGAGGACCGGTTATCGATGCAAGTGCACTAGAGGCGGGAAGAGAAACTGATAAAAAAGAAAACAAAGAAGACAGTAAAGAATCAAAGGGCTTTGGCAAGGGCAAGAAGAGAAATAAGAAGAATAAGAAGAATGCCAAGAATGCAAATAATGATTCTGAAAAGCAGGAAGCAGAGTCAAGTGATTCAGAGGATGCTTCAGCAGAAGCAGAAAATGCAACAAATAGCGAGGCAAACGATTCTGCAAATAACTTTGCAAATAATTCTAACGTAGAAACTCCTGATCTGGATGATATGCTCAGTGCCGAGGGCATTAGTCTTACAGAAGGCGACACTGTTGGTAATATTATGGAAATGTTCAATGCTGGATTCAGTATTATTGAGATTTCCAAGGTCTTAGGTATAGGCGTTGGCGAGATAAAGGCCATTATAGACAAACAACAGGGAGAGTAATTAGATGAGAAAGATGGATTTACTGAGAGGAATCGGTATTGGAATAATAATCGGTGCCACCGGTATGTATGGTGCAACAGCCGTTATGGGAAATAATTCAAGTAATGCAAATGATTCTTCTTATGAACAAAATATAGATGATGCTCAGGATGAAACTGGTAAGGCAGCTAATGAAGATGCATCAGCTTCAGAAGCAACAACCGAGGCTACAACTGAGGCAACTACAGAGGCAACAACAGAAGCTACTACAGAGGCAACGACCGAAGCAACGACCGAAGCCACTACAGAGGCAACAACCGAAGCAACGACCGAAGCCACTACAGAGGCAACAACCGAAGCAACGACTGAAGCCACTACAGAGGCAACAACCGAAGCAACGACTGAAGCCACAACCGAAGCTGCAACTGAAGCTAAAAAAGAAGAAAAGGCTGAAGATAAGACAGACAGCAAGACAGATAAAAAAGAAGAAAAGACAGACGATAAAAAAGAAGATAAAAAAGAAGATACTAAGCAGGATGGAAAGACAGCTTCTATAACAGTAACTTCTGGAATGAGTTCTGAAGATATCTCTGCACTTCTTGAAAAGGCCGGTCTTGTTAAGTCAGCAACTGAGTATAATGCATGGCTTATCTCTAAAGGATATGATTCACAGCTTCATATAGGTACATTTGAAATCAAGGCTGGATCTACTAATGAAGAGATTGCTAAGGTGATTATGACTCAGGGACAGTAGCAGAATATTGACATTAATCGCTGCCATTTAACTTGGAATCAGATTAGAAAAATTAAAAAACTATATTTGTGGTATAAATCTGCGAATAAATGATAAAAACCCCTTGCAATAGGGGTTTTATTATGCTATTATCACACTTGCGGTTTTACGCCGTGGTAAAAATAAACATGTGGTTTTAAACAGTTCGGTGCCACTTGCTCAGTAGATAAAATATAAGATATCTATGGTGGATTACATGTTTAAAAGGAAGACCACAGAAGAAAACAACCAGGAGGTGTATTATGAGCGTTATTTCAATGA
>CACZRU010000012.1 GCA_902783605.1 uncultured Lachnospiraceae bacterium | reverse complement strand
CATGTTCTAGCATGTCCTCACATAGCGAAATTATAACATATATTTCGGGATGTGCAAAGGAAAAAATAAAGTTCTATCTTAGTTCTATCTTAGAATTATTATAGATTCACCTTAGAATTATTATAGATCTACCTTACCTCTACCTGCTGATCACGAATAGCATCACTGAAGAGATTCTCAATCAATTCTCTTGCGTGATTATCCGCTTCCTTCTTAAGTGTATCAATATCTGCATGTTCCTTAGCATCTGTTTCAGCAAGTTTGACAGCATCAACACCATCCTGCTTATCATCCCAATTGAAAAGGGCAAAACTTTCATCATGGAACTCAATAGAGTCAGGATCTACATAGACGCTCTGAACCTCAGAATCAGGTATCTCAATGATAATCTTCTCCCCTGTATCTGTAACTTCAATCTCGCTTACATCAACCCCTGCGTCAATCTCTGCAGTATATGTCATGTTGTAGCTCTTCTTATCGATAAATGGAATATCCCCCTCTTCGTAGTGAATCAATCCCTGACAGACTATCTTCTCGGTCGTCAGGTCGCTGGCACTTTCAAGAGTCTGAGACACTTCAAGAGAAGTAATCCTCTTCTCTTTTTCTTTCTTATCCAAATACCTCTTGTGAAGCAGAGCACCGCCAATCAGGGAAATGATAATTATTACAATCACTACACCAATAGCGATAAGCAGTTCAGTTATAGATAAACCCTTATTATTTTTTAATATATTTTTTGATTTCATATTATTCTACTCTTTATTTTATAAAATTCTTTGATTCATCAACCATCTATCTTCTTCAGCTTCGCAAGTTTTGCGAACATTTCTTTTTCGCCTACTGTATCAAACTGAATTGTTATCTCCAGATCATCAGTTGAAGGTGTAACCTTAGTGACCGTACCTTTACCAAATTTAATATGGCGTACCCTGTCACCAACTTTATAGTCCACTCCACTTGTATAGCTTGACTTGAAGTTTTCCTGCTTCTTAGCTCCACTATATGAGCCTGATGAGCCAGATCCACTATATGAGCCCGATCCGCTTCCAAATGAAGAGCCCATGGCCTTTGAATTTCCAGACTTTGATAATCCAGAACCATATCCAGCCGCTCCCGTCATCTGGCTGGAGCCCGCAGCCTTCACGCCATTTCTTATCATCAGTTCCTTAGGTATTTCCTCGATGAATCTGGATTCAGAATTATATTCATATCCACCATAGCCCATCCTTGTAGTTGCAGAACTGAGGTACAAGAGATTCTCTGCTCTGGTTATACCTACATAACAGAGTCGCCTTTCTTCCTCTACTGCATCAGGGTCATCACTGTCCAGTGACAGTCCGCTTGGGAAGACCCTTTCTTCCATACCCACAAGGAATACGACCGGGAACTCCAGTCCCTTTGCAGCATGAATGGTCATCAGGGTAACCTTATTATCCGCATCCTCCTCAGACTCAGAATCCTCTGTATCAGCAACAAGAGAAATATCCTCAAGAAGTCCCATAAGGGTAGGCTCATCATTTTCCTCTATATAGTTAAGAAGCTTGTTATGAAGCTCGTCTAGGTTATCGATACGGCCTCTGGCTTCGTCAGTACCCTCAGCCTGGAGCTCAACGATGTAACCGGTCTTCTCTATTATCGCTTCGTAAAGGCCATCGATATCATCATCCTCAACATATGGCTTAAGAGATTCCATAAGCTCGATAAAGCCCTTAACCTTCTCTCCTGATCGGCCCAGCTGTGCAAGTCCCTCATCCGTACAGCAGAAGTCATACATGGACATATCCTGTTCAATACTGAGCTGTCTTATCTTCGCAATGGTTGTCTGACCTATTCCTCTCTTTGGAACATTTGCAATTCTGGCAAATGATATCTCATCAGCAGGATTTGCAAGCAGCTTCAGATATGCGATGATATCTCGAATCTCCTTACGGTTGTAGAAGCCTGTTCCACCAACCAGCTTGTATGGAATACTGGCATAGATAAGCTTCTCCTCGAAAAGTCTGGACTGCCTGTTAGCTCTGTAGAGAATGGCAATATCACCATAGTTATTCCCCTCAGAAACAAGTCTTGCTATCTTGCTGACTGCGCCAAATGCTTCTTCATGGTCTGTCTCATAAACCGTGTAATCAAGCTTCTCACCTGCACCCTTGCTGGTCCAGAGCTTTTTCTCCTTACGACCAATGTTATGAGCAATCACTGCATTTGCAGCATCAAGAATATTCGCTGTAGACCTGTAGTTCTCCTCAAGCTTAATAACCTTCGCATCCGGATATTCCTGCTCGAAGTTCAGGATGTTATAGATATTCGCACCTCTAAACTTATAGATAGACTGATCATCATCGCCAACAACGCATAGGTTGCGCCATTTCTTAGCCAGTCTGCTGACAAGGTGGAACTGAGAATCATTTGTATCCTGGTACTCGTCTACCATGATGTACTTGAATCTCTCCTGATAATACTCCAGCACATCCTCATCCATATCAAAAAGCTTGATTGTCTCGAAGATAAGGTCATCGAAATCAAGTGCATTATTCATCTTCATTCGGCGCTGGTATTCTCTGTAAATATGAGCGTACTGGTTCAGCTTATATTCAGAAGCAGTCTCCAGATCCATATCCTCAGGAGTCTTACACTGTTCCTTTGCTTTCGAGATAAATGCGATACACGCCTTCTCCTTGAACTGTTTTGGATCAAGATTCAGAGTTTTGATGACCTCCTTACAAACTGCCTTCTGGTCATCAGTATCATAAATTGTAAAGTTGTTATCTCCACCTACACGGCTGTAGAAACGGCGAAGAATCTTCACGCACATGGAATGGAAGGTGCATATCCACATCTTATCATGCTCAAAATCAATAGCATTTATAACTCTTTCCTTCATCTCATTTGCAGCTTTATTGGTAAATGTGATTGCAAGGATGTTGTATGGATCCACTCCTTCTTCTAATAAATATGCAATTCTGTGTACAAGTGTCCTGGTTTTCCCACTACCTGCTCCCGCAAGTATGAGAAGAGGCCCCTCGGTGTACGAGCAGGCCTCACTTTGTTTGTCATTAAGTCCTATCATAGTTTTCCTTTTTTAATATTTTATTGTCTTTTTAGCTCTCAGATGTTGTTCCAAGCTTAGCCTTAAGTGCAGCAAGTTCATCCTGAACTGCAGCATCTGGGGTAGCATCATATTTGGAAGCAAGGCTGTCAACTTCACTAGAAGCAGTTGTTGCATTAAGCTCTGCCTCTGCCTGAGCCATATCAAGCATAGCATCAGCCTTATCCTCAATTCTCTGGAATGCAGCAAAGCTAGATGATGAATCAATCTTTGATGTAACCTTATTGATATCCTGCTGAGCCTTAGCAAGTCTTACCTTAGCCTTGATAGCATCTCTTCTTGACTCAAGCTCTGCAATATCTGAAACCAGCTTATCGTGCATCTGACGCATCTTCATAGCGTTAGCAGCTGATACCTCATAAACCTGCTGAAGTGTAGCCTGCTTAGCAACAAGCTTAGACTTCTCTGTGAGGAACTTAGTTGCATCAGCATCATTTCCAGCCATAACCGCCTTCTCTGCATACTGCTGCATTCTAGCTATCTCAGCGTTGCACTCATCAAGATTTCTCTTTGCCTTAGCTTCATCAGCCATAACGCTCGCTGTCTCATTCTTAACCTTAGCCAGGTCGTCGTTAAGGTTACGAAGTGTCTGGTCAACCATCTTCTCTGGATCCTCTGCCTTATCAAGCAGTGCGTTGATATTTGATGACATGATATCCTTAAATCTTTGTAAAATTCCCACTTTTAAACCCTCCTGTTTAATTTTTTTTGATTTTGGTTTTATTATTGTTTATTTATTATACCCCTGTGTTTTATCAAAATAGCAACAAAACACAGATAATATTATAACCTACTCTATTTTTATATTCAAATTAAATTTAACTCTTTACTTACTATTATTGTACTCTATTTTTAAACTCTTTATATCATTCTTTATTATATTGCTCTTCACTTACTAATATCGCTTCGTTTAATATATTTATTGCATTTTTTATTTTTTCTTTTTCCGCGCTGTAAATTGTTCCAATCACTTCGCCTTTTTCAACCTTGTCGCCCACCGTCTTATCCAGCATTATACCGGCTAGTGGATCTATATCAGCTTCCTTGGTTATTCTACCTGCGCCTAGTTCAAGAGATGCCCTTCCAAATAGCTCTGCATCCATTTGGGTAATGATACCTGAATTTGGAGCGGTAATCTGGGCAGAAAGCTCATTTGCAAATATTTCTTTTACCTTTTCATCATCCTCAAGGGATTCGATGAATCTCACATCACCACCCTGTGCAGCAATGAATTCTTTGAACTTTTTGTAGGCGCGACCTCCCTGAATAAAGTCATAAATAATCCCTTCTAGTCTATCAATAACTCTTCTATCTATAGCATCATCCTTTATTGATTCACAAAATCTGACTGCAGGGTCAGCCTGCTCTAAGATATCATCTGGATTTATATCACTGTACGCTCTTCTATTATATGCATCTTCGTAAATCTCAGGACATTCCATAATAATATCGGTATCGGAAAAGCTCTTAGATTCAAAGTTAAAATGGTGAATCCTGCGATCAAGATGCTTTATAGCTTCGTCTTTGTATAGCCATTCAAACATATCAGACAAGACATACATCTCTCGACAAAGTCTAATAACCAGCTCAAGAAGCCTGTTATTCTGTCTCTTTCCAGTTAAAAACTGAACCACTTCGATAACCTCCAGAAGGTTACCCACAGCATAACCAAGAGGCTGGTTCATATCTGATATGATAGCCGTGCACTCTTTTCCTGCAAGGTAGGCTATGTCTATCATGGTCTTTGCCAGCTGCTTTGCGGACTTCTCATCCTTCATGAAAGCGCCGGAACCACATTTTACATCTAGGACTATGGCATCAGCACCAGATGCCAGCTTCTTACTCATAATGCTTGAAGCAATTAGCGGAATGCTGTCTACAGTGCCTGTCACATCACGGAGAGCATAGAGATACTTGTCTGCCGGTGCCAGATTCTTAGTCTGAGCAGCATCCACCATACCTACTGTCTTAATCAGCTCCATGAACTTCTCATCTGACACATCAGAAGAAAATCCAGGGATAGAGTCAAGCTTATCTATGGTTCCCCCAGTAATACCAAGCCCTCGGCCACTCATTTTGGCAACAGGAACTCCAAGCTCAGCCATAATAGGACCCACGATAAGAGTGGTCTTGTCGCCCACGCCACCAGTTGAATGCTTGTCTACAACCGTCATTCCAATAGACGACAGATCAAGTACATCTCCACTGTAACGCATAGCAAGAGTGAGATCCGTCGTCTCCTGCGCATTCATACCCTTGAGACAGATAGCCATAAGAAGGGCAGAAATCTGGTAATCCTTTATTGTCCCATTCATCATGCCTTCAATGGTGAAGTAGATTTCCTCCTTCGAAAGCACAAGCCCATGTTTTTTCTTTTCTATGATTTCAATAATATTCATATTATCTAACCTTTTATCTATTTATATAACCTATCCACAGGTTCCTTTCTTGGATCAGATGCCGGATGCTCTACGCCAGGTCCGGACAGCATACTAATATCTTCTCCTACCATTTCGGCCTTAAGCTCTAAGCTTTTAAAAGCATCAATAACAGGCTCTCTATGAGTGATTATTCCAAGCAGTTTTCCGGAATACTCGCTATTATTTAAACTCTTTAAAGCTTTTAATGCATTATCCAGATGTTTTCCACTTAGAGTTCCAAATCCTTCATCAAGGAACAATGTATCAATTCTAGTCTTGGTACTGATAAAATCTGTCATTGCAAGAATAAATGCCAGACTTATTCCAAATGTTTCTCCTCCACTGAAGTTTGAGATATCACAATCTTCCGTATCATCCACAGCATGTATCGGGCGGAAAATAAAGTCAATACTATTCTCCTTTTGAAGAACAACATATCTTGGCTCAATGACACTCATATATTTGTTTATTTCTGCAATAAATCCCTTCATCGCAATACCAATAACAAATGTTTCAAACTCTGAACCATCTTTTTTACCAACCATTTTTTGGATTTCAGAATAAATAGTCAGCTGACTATCTAGTTCTGCTATTTGTCTGGTGATTTCATCAATACGATTCTTTTTCTTATTATTTTCGATGATTTGTGAATTAATCACACCTATGCTGCTCTGATTTGAATCGTACTCGTCCTGTTTGATTTTTTTCTCATTTTGAAGTTCTTCAAGACTGCTGTCTGTACATTTTGCTTTTTTTACATCTTCAAGTTTTTCCTTGGCCTTTTCAAACAAAGCTTTTTGACTGGCCTGATTTTGTATCAGCCCATCATATTCATCTTTCAGAGCCGTAATCTCTTCAGAACTAAGCCTTGCTGCGCTAAATTCTGCTTCATCAGAAAAACCATTTGAAGTTATAGCATTATATAATTCTACTTCTACACTTTGAAGTCGAGGAGTATTCTCATTTATTCGGTCACTAAATGACTTAATAGATGCATTCACTTCAATAAGTGACTCCTTCTCTTTTTGAAGTCTATTCTCCTTCTCCTCTTTATCTCTTTGTTTTTCACTAAGTTCATTTTTAAATGATATTTCTTCTGAATCTACATCCTTATCGCCAAAAACATCATACCTCTCAGCTTGAAGTTTTTTCAGAGATTCATCTTCTTCTGTAAAAGCTTTCTCTGCATCCGTAAGATCAGCTTCAAGCTTTGTAAGATCAATACCTTCAAGTTTAGTAGTATCCTCAGCAAGATGTAAGTTGTTTTCATCCTGAAGTTTCTTCTTAGAACTAAACTCAGTACCTAGTTCTTCAAGCCTAATAATATAATCATCTATTTTTTCCATAGATTCAAAAACAATATCATATGTAGCTAATGAAGCTGAAATATCTTCCATAACTGCTGTCATATTATTGTTTTCTTTATCAATCCCCTCTGTAACAGATGTAAGCGTAGCTTCTGTTTGAGCTATTTTTTCACTATTACCAGTTAGTTCTTTATCAATTCTGTCTATTTCTTCTGTGTACTTTATAAACTCAGCTGCAACATCATTTTTTTCTTGAATATCTTGATCATTATTGTTTAAGTTAGTATTATCTTGATTATTTGAACTGATAGTATTATCTATAGAGCTATTTTCTGAAATGCTTTTTTCTGAAATGCTTTTTTCTGAAATGCTTTTTTCTGCACAATATGGATGTTCTTTAGAACCACAAACAGGACAAGCTTCACCTGCCTTCAGCTGTTCCCTGACAATATCAGATATTACACGAATTTTGCTATCTACCAGATTATGAATTTCACCTTCAAGCTCTTTCTTTTCATCCTCAAGTTCTTTCTTTTTTTCAGCAAGTTCATCTTTTAATCTTTCCAGTTCAGTTTTATTATTTGATAGACTATTAAATTCTCTAAGGGAACTTTCATAATTCTTCTTTTTTTCTTTTATACTTGCCAGGACTATACTAATATCAGCAAATTTCTCATGCTCCTTAAGATACTTATTAATCTCATCAATATCTTTTTCTAAATTACTGATACTATCTTTTAATCTCTGTACTTCTTTCTTTTTCTCCTGGAAATCATGATTTAATTTTTCAACTCTTGATTTTTTCTCATTACAATTTTTTGTTTCGGCAGTTATATTAGCATCTAACCCTCTTACTTTTTTCCAGATTTCGTTAAAACCTTCTTCTTTTGCCATTATGTCATCAAAAGCTTTTTTACTTTCATCCAGGTTATTATTTAAAACTTTAATATTCTCATTTATACTTTCTGCTATCTTACTTTGCTTTTGCAAAGAACTATTCCAGTCAGAAATATCTTTTGAGATTTTTTTCCTTTCATCATAAAACTTCACACATTTTTCAGCCTTTTCGGCCTTTTCTAACTTCACTTTATTGGATTCAAATAACTCAAGAGCATGACTAATTTTTTCTAATCCTTCTTTACACTTACTAAAATCCTGATTTGCTTCATCCATGGCATTTTTCCATGCAATAGCTTTATCTATAACATCCAGTTCGATTTTAGCTTGTTCTACTCTCTTACTACATTCTTCTTTTTCCTTCTCAAGTTTATTTACTGCTTCTTCATCAAGAAAAGCAATCTCATCTCTTCTTGATTTCAGTTCTTCATGTTTATTTACAAGACTTTTATTTTTTTCCCATAAAAATGACGCAGTTTTCTTATACTGCTCCATATCCGTCAGTTTAGCAAGAAAAGATGCCTTTTCTTTTGAGTCACTCTTTAAAAACATATCAAAGCGTCCCTGCGGAATCATAATAGTCATGACAAAACGATCAAAACTAAGACCTAAGGTCTGCTCTGTAAATATCCTTAATTCATCATATTTCTCGACAATCTTAAATTCACCATCTTTTTTAATCTTACAAGGTGCTCCTGTATCAAGATTTATTACCTTACACTCTATATCATGTAAATTTCCAGTTGGTTTATATCTGCCTTTATATTGATAAACCTCACTACAAAAAGTACCGGCTGAGCATCTGTAGGTCAGTTTCGCACGGCAAAATCCAGCTTTTCTGTTCATTATCTTATTCTTAGAGTTATTGATATCCTTCTGTCTCGGAGTCTTTGCATAAAGAGCAAAGGAAATAGCATCAAGAACAGTTGATTTTCCCGCTCCTGTTTCTCCACTGATAACAAACTGATTATTATTCTTGATAAATGCTTCATTTTCAAAATCAATAATATATTTGCCAATTAAAGAGTTTATATTTTCAAATTCCAGTCTAATTATCTTCATCGCTATCACCTGCCTCTTCCGCCGCTTCAACAGCATCCCAAGCTTCCTTAAAATATGGATAATACTTTTCTACAAGCTCATCCTCTATTTTCTTTCTCTCCTCATCTGTAACCTCATCAGGAATCGAATTAGCTTTATGTGTAAGCACTAAACTTCTTATTACATCATGGAACTGTATTTTATTCTTCATCTCTTTTAGGGTATAATCTCCCAGCCTGAAATCATCTGATTTATCATCAACCACCGGATGCCAGCTTACAATGGCCAGCTTATCCATAACCTGATTTTCATATACATATTCCTCGAGTTTTACCCTATCCTCAGGTTTGTAATATAATTCCACATAGATTTTGGTTCCCGGCTGACAGAATAGTTCAGAATTAGGATTATCATGGGATTCCATACACTCATTTATTTTTGCAATAATATCGTCATAAGTTCCCTGTGCCCTGATATAATGATTAAAGCAAGGTACCTCTATTCTTTTCACATCATTGAACTTAACCTTTTCATTTCCATTTACATCAACCTGAAGAACATAGTGCTTAATATCACTTTCATCAAAGCCCATTACAAATGGAGATCCGCTATATCTAATGTGATTATTTTCAGATACTCTTGTAGCATAATGAATATGACCCAGAGCAACATACTGGAATTCATCAGTAAACACCTTGTCATGAATTCTTCCAAGATTTCCAACCACCTCTAAGGAACGAATTCCATTATCCTGATGGTTTTCGTCATCAATATCTATGTTATCTGAGCGAGTTTCAAGACCGGATGCAAAGAGATGTCCTGTTGTAATTATAGGAACATCCCTGTCACCCCTTAATAGTTTTGCAGATTTTAAAGCCTCAGCATAAACCTTGGCATAAACATTTTCTGTTCTTTCTTCTTGTTTTGCTTTTGAATTATCTGGATTAGAATCTTCTGGATTTTCTTCTGACTTTTCAGCATTAATATCAACAGGATCAATTAAGTCAAATTCATTTCCATGTACAAATGGGACAGCAGCACATATACCAATAACATTATCCTCTTTATCATATAGCTCAAATGCTACATCAGATAACTTAGTGTTGCTTAATGAACCAACCACACGAACATTTAGAAACTCAAGATTTTTCAACACTTCCTTAGGTGAATCCAGTAGATTTCCAGAATCGTGATTGCCTCCGACAATAATAATATTTCGGCAATCAGTATCACGAAGAGAAACAAGGAAATCATAATAATCTGTCCTTGCCCATGTAGGAGGGTTCTTCTCATCAAAGATATCCCCTGCAATAATCAGTGATTCACTTTTACTCTCAACAATTGTATTCTTAAGCCATTCAAAAAACAGCTTCACCTCTGTCGTACGGTCACTCTTATGAATACTATTCCCCAAGTGCCAGTCCGCCGTATGAATAAATCTCATTGTTTTCACCCCTTTTCAAGTCACTTATATTAGTTAGTTTAATAAGTTACTTATATATAATCCTTCTCCTTGCTATTTTGCGTTACTTAAAATGCGTTATTTAACTCTTCAGTTCCCGGAAGTACGAAGCGCCCATTAACTATAATATCCGTCTCCCTTCCGTCAATGTCAACCGTATAAAGTCTCCCCAGTTCGTTATACGGAATTGTAATATCTGTATGGCAGTTGAAGTAGGCCTTCTCCGGCTCTGTGTTTCTAAGCAGTGAGAAATCATTTTCGCGGCTGACTATCTCCTTGCCATCCGGATTATAGACCTTGTGGTCCTCTGCGTGACTATAGCAGGTATCTCCTACTGCAAAATGAGGGCCCGTCTTTTCTACTATCAGAATTGGAAGCTTCTCAAGAATGTTGTACTTCCTAGCCAT
>CACZRU010000011.1 GCA_902783605.1 uncultured Lachnospiraceae bacterium | reverse complement strand
TTTGTGAACTGACTAAGCATTACTTCTTCGATCTTATTATCTTCAGAATCATAGATCGTAAACTTAAGTCCACTGAGATCCTCGTCTGTTACATCTCCCTTGATGGTCTTCTTAATCTGAAGGTCTCCTGTAGTGTTCTGCTTTGTGTATTCATTCTCGTATGCAACATTCTGAGTGCTTCCTGCTGTTATTGAGAAGTTTCCTGTCTGCTTTCCTTCTGCAAGTGCATCGTTTCCTACTGCATACTTAACTGTTACATCAAAGCCTGCTAGTGTTGTTAATGTCTCTACTACATAGTATGTCTTGCTTGCATCAAGTCCTGTAAGGGTATATGTGTAGTCATCCTTTACATCTGTTGACTGTGCATTCTTCTTTGTGAACTGACTAAGCATTACTTCTTCGATCTTATTATCTTCAGAATCATAGATTGTAAACTTAAGTCCACTGAGATCCTCGTCTGTTACATCTCCCTTGATGGTCTTTTTAATCTGAAGATCTCCTGTATTGCTCTCATATGTATTATTAATTGTCAGCATTCTTCCACTTTCATTAATAATACTTCCTGATGCAGTCTTTGTTGTTGTCGTACAAGTATAGCTTGTATTTGAACCATCCTCTGTTGCAGATTCTGTTACTGTATAAACCTTACTTGCATCAACAGGTAAATCTTTAAATGTATAAGTATATACCTCATTACCATTTTCACTGCTTACTGACCAACCATCAGTTGCATAGCTGTTCTTATTAAGAGTTAATTCAGATACTCCATCAATTGCTGGATCAATTGTGAACTTAACATCATTAAGATCTGCTAATGCAGCTCCGTTAAAGGTCTTCTTAATTACAAGATTACCCAATGGAGTTGTTCCAGTCTGTTCAACATTTGTAAATGTAACATCATCTAAATGTTCAACGCTTGTAATATTTCCATCAGCATCTACTGTTACAGTTACAGTATACTCATTAGTATCATATGCTATATCCTGTCTATTTGCCTTATTACCATTGTAGCTCAACTCTCTGAGTGTGAAGCTCATAGTAGTACTTCTTACATAATCAGGAATAGTAATGTCATCAAATACTATATTACCATTAGCATCATTGTAAGCCTGTTTTTCGATATAAGGATTTTGCGAAACAAGCTGGAAACAGAAGTCGCCTGATGCAAGAGCAACATCTTTACCGGCTAAATCTTTGAATGCTTTTTTAGCACTAACACCAAATGAGTTCTTTGCTTCCTGATATGCATTTGTAATAGTCATCTCTCCAGCAACTGGAGGCTTACTATCTGGCACTGTAACTTCTCCGTCACCAGTAATTGTAAGCGCATATCCATTAATCTTTGCACTTGCGATATCTTCTGTAACTACATATTCGCCTACAGGAAGTTCCTTGATTTCAAGTGTACCATTAGCAGGAACTTCAAGTAATGTCTCACTTGTATCTAATTCTCCTCTATCATTCTGTACATATTCAGAAGTTGTCTTATTCTGAACTGTTACATAATACTTTTCTGGAGCAGTTCCTGTGTAAGAATCAAGACCACTTACAACTTTATTAATCTTGAGTGAACTCTTATGAACATTATAATTATTCTCAATTGTTCCTGAAGCTGTTTTGTTAATCCATGCCGTTCCATTCCATGTAGGATTAAAGCTGATAACAGCATCTCTCTTTTCAGTATCGCCCTGCTTTACAACTGTCTTAAGATCATAACCACTCTTCTGAGCACTGTCAGTATCTTCTTCGATTACATAATCATATGTTGGATCATTACTATATCCAAATACTGTATGTGTTGCTGTATTTATAAGAACATTTCTAAATGTAAGAGTCTGTCCAGCCTTAATTGTAAATGGAGTTTTCTCACCAAGCTCACCTGTTGATAAAGATGTAAGATACTTTCCACTCTTCTTTTCTTTTACATAAATTGTATATTCGTCATCTGAACCATTATAACCAGTTACTTTCTTTGAAAGACTAAGTTCTCCAGTTGTAATAAGTCCGTTATCCTCATATTCATTAATAATCTTAGCACTCTTAACTTCTTTATCATTTTCAAGAGTTCTTGTTGCTGGTTCATAAGCAACTGGCTTTAATGTATAACCAGTAATCTGAGCTGAATCCTCATCTTCTTCTATTTCATATGAACCAAGAAGAAGGTTCTTAATCTTAAGCTTATTATCTTCTCCAGCCTTTATTGTAAGATAAGTCTTAGTAGTTGAAAGAGTACCTCTTTCATCAGCTACATAATATGTCTGTCCATTAATTGTAGTCTTTACAGCTACCTTGTACTCTATATCCTTATATGAGTTTTCATCATCGATGCCTAAAACACTCTTTGTAAGTTCCAATGTACCTGTTTCCAGAGACTTGTTATAAAATCTACCAAGGTCGAACTGTACACCTGACATCTTGATTCCATCATAACTTGCATAAACAATATCCTCTCCTGTGATAGAATCGTAGTCTACAAAGAATGTAAAGTTTCCATCAGTATCTAATCTTACTGTAAGTTTAATCTTTATATTTCCATCAGAATTTGTAACTCCAGCTACAGTTTTTTCTGGATTTTCAGTAATCATGAAATAATAGTCTTTTTCAGTATATTCTGTATCTGGTTTTTCAATATAATAGTTTGAACTTGAATCTGTATATGTAAATGAAAGCATTGGGAAGAGAACAGCACCATCACCATCAACTTCTACAGATGTACTGCTTCCCTTTTTCTTGTTATCTGCGTAACTATCATCTTCATATTCCTGCCAGAAGAATTCATAGTCTCCTTCCTGAATTTCAACAGAAGCATCCTGTTCAACATGGCCTATCGTATTATACTGTCTTGTAAACGCCTTATTTACAGCAAAATGAATCTGACCTTTTTGATCTCTACTTGAACCTGAATAAAGGAAATGGAACTCACAATGAACATCCAGGTCAGCGCCTGTAACAATCCATCCACTAACATTACCTTCAGATATATCAACATATGAAGTCTTAGGCAAAAGCATTGCTCCACCCATAGAACTAAGCAGAACATCCTTTTCAGTCATTACATTCCAGATAACAGTTTCGTTATAAACCTTCTGAACTGCCTCTGCGTTTACATCATCCGAGTTGTCATCCCAACCATAACTATCATTATTACCATTTATATCTGTTGTTCCTACATAAGTACTTCCGTTAGATATTACTTTTGGCTTATCGAGTCTAAGATATGGGTTTGCGTGTGAGTCATCAGTACATAAAACATCATCTGTAACAGCAGATTCTTCTATATTGAATACTACAACCGTTGAAGGATCTTTTTCTATATTGAACGCCCCATTTCTTTTAAGAGCATTCAACATTCTTGATGTCAGGTTAATATATACAACTTTTCCTTTAAAGTCATCATTATCTATGCTGATAGTAAATGAACCCGCTTTTCCATCTCCAGCAGGATCACCAACCCAACTAAAATATTCACAATTATCTCCACTTGGATTTAATACATATTCTGGATTCCTAGCTCTTTCGCTAAGATAATATGACCACGCCTGATCTGCATCCTCAGGTGTTTGAGGATTATTAATTCTCTTAATCAAACGCTCTACATTAGACTTTGCATCCGGATTAACATTCTGAATTACCGGTGCATAACCATAAGAACCACCAAACTCAATATTACCATTTACTGATGAGTTTGGTTTTGTTATCATGTCATAATTTGGATCAAAATCATCACCAAATACATCAGCTGGTGCTTCTAGATACATTGCTGAAGCTGTAGATTTACCCCAGTAAATCTTACTTCCTGGTGTTAGATTTTGAATAAGGAATAAAGCTGTAGACTGAATATAATCCACATCATTATTTGCCTTTGAAGTATTAGTAAAAGTATTTGTGGCAAATGTTGTTTCCATATGTGAATACTGGGTTATAGAATTTGCTATAATACCATAATCCACACCACCACCAAGGACCTGCTTATAGTTGATAGCAGAAACAGAATCCTGTTTTGCTGGAACCGAAGCAGCCTCTACCTGTCGGATGTTGCCACCGCCTCCTGTTACAGCAAGTGATATAGCCATCCCCGCAGCTAACACAAATGCTGTCACTCGTTTGAACACATTCTTTTTGTTCATAGATTTTTCTCCCCTTCCTAGGATTGTTTTTTTGGGAAACTCTCTCTTTCCCTTTTTGGTTTTCTATACGCGTATATGCTCTTTTTGTGGAAACTCTGATGGTCCTGATTTCAACTCACCCTCTGAAAACAGGGCGCAGCGAGCCCACTACTTCAACATAATTATGCTTAGAATAGCACAGAAATTTTATATAAAGCAAGGTTATTTGATAATTCTTGTCAATTTCGGCAATTTGACCACTGGCCTTGTGCAATATGCACAAAACATATTGTTGTTTATTGTGAATATTGTGTGAACGATTGTCACTTTGCACAACAAACACAATATATGTAAACCTGAGACAAACAAATCGGTATATATAGTAGTTATGTAAACAAGAAAAAAGTGCCCTATTTTTGTCTAGGACACTTAATTCTTGTAGAAAATATTACATTTTTATTATTTTGAAAAGATTCTTCGCTTTGCTCAGAATGACATCTATAATAAACAATTTTAATAGGATAACATATTCTCACTCTATTTTCTATTTTTCATATTTTCTATTTCCATATTTTCAGCCCTTATGTCTCATTTCTACCCTATCATATTTTTATTGCCACAAATCTAAGCAGGTATTATAATTA
>CACZRU010000010.1 GCA_902783605.1 uncultured Lachnospiraceae bacterium | reverse complement strand
CTGCTCATGACAATAACAAGTAGACATTTTACAACAGTGTATCGAGAATATCAAGCGATTTAAAATGTCTGTCACACTGAGTTTTTAAAAATGCAGATAATATATCATATAGTTCATCCGCTATTTCATCTTTCACATTAAAACTATAGGTTTCTGCAATTTTTCTGCTGAGAACAAATTCAAGAGCATATCTTGCACTTGGTGATATTATCCTAGGTTTGTAAACTCTTTCAACCTCTTCCAAAGACATTAGTCCTTCAATATCCAAAAGCTTACATTCAAATACCGGTTTTATAAGACGAAGTGACAGCTGGTCACCAAGAATTGCTTTGTAGCTGACATACAACAAATTCAGTTCCGAACCTGCAGGAACTCCATCCTGTGTAAAATAGCCTGCAACTTCTGATACATATGAAGCATAGGCCATCTTTTCAATATCCAGAGACATATCACGAAAGGTTTCAGCAACATCAGCACTAATAAGAGTATAGGAATTCTGACTGCTTGGTCTGATATGAAAGTTCCCCATGACGAATTTTTGACTTATAGCTGTAAGCGGAGAATTCTTTCTTCTGGCACCATTAGCAAAAACAGTAATCCTTCCGAGATTCTCGGTAAGGATTACTAGTCTTTTGTCATATTCTTTTATAAGAGATGTATCCAACACGATTCCCCGTGCTTCGATATTATCAAACATATATATTTCCTATATTTATATTTAACAGCCAATTTTTTTATATTTATTTAATCTATTTTTTATCTATTTATTATCAAGCTTTTATATATATTTTTTTATTTTTTATAGCCATACTCAGCCATATAAGAGGTTTTATTTCTCCAGTCCGGACGAACCTTAACCCAAAGCTTAAGATTAACCCTCATATCCAGCATTTCCTCAATACTCTTTCTGGATTCTGTTCCAATCTTTTTGAGCATCGCACCTTTCTTTCCGATTATTATTCCCTTATGGCTTTCTTTCTCACATATGATAGTTGCATCAATATCTACTATAGAACCATCAGGTCTTGTCTTCATCTTATCAATGACAACTGCAATACCATGAGGAATCTCTTTATCAAGATTGCGAAGACATTTCTCTCGAATGAATTCAGCAGCGATTTCTCTTTCTGTTTCGTCAGTGATTGACTCCTCATCAAAATACATTGGCCCAACAGGAAGAAAGTCATATATAGTATTCATCAGCTTATCAAGATTTGTCCCTTCTGTGGAAGAAACGGTGATAATATCATCAAACACAAGTCCTGTTGTATCACCAAACTGAGTCTTATATGCGGAGATAATATTATTTACGGCTTCTGATTTTAAAGCTGTTGCTGATTCTGTTGCTGATACATTTTTCTTTTCAGATTCAGTCTTAGTTACCAGTGTGTCTATCTTATTAATAACAAGAATAACCGGACAATTAACCTCTCCATCTTGTCTGACAGGATTTTTCTTTCTGATATCATTTACTGCTTTACCTATAAGCTCGATAATGTATTTTTCTCCAGCACCTATAAATGTTGATGGTTCAACTATCCACATGATCATATCGCAGGTTTTGAGCGTATCAGTCGCTGCATCCAGCATATACTCACCCAGCTTTGTTTCAGCTCTGTTAATTCCAGGCGTATCAAGAAATACAATCTGTCCTCTCTCATCAGTATAAATAGTTTGTATTCTCTTACGTGTTGTCTGAGCCCTTTTGCTGACTGCAGCAATCTTCATCCCAATCAAATGATTCATAAGTGTAGATTTTCCTACATTAGGCCGACCAAGAATTGCAACAAAGCCGGATTTGAAAGCATTTGAAGCATTTGAATCATCTGATTCAGTAGGTGAACCCATTCCTGCGGATTTAAGAAGTTCATCTAAGTTATTCTGTTGTATATTTTTTTCGTTATCCATATTCACCCTAAAAAACGCCTTATATTATAATAATTTTTATAATATTCTCATTTATGTTTAAATTATCTATATTATCAAGAAAAATTCTTCGCTTCGCTCAGAATGACACTAAATATAAGGCTATTAAGCTGTATTTTTGATTAATAATAATTATATAAAAACTAGATCAATTTACTGACTGTTTTAAATATATCAGCATCAGCGTTAACCTTCTCCTCGCCACCTACTGTGCAAAGAACATCACTTTCTGAAAGAACCTTGATATAAGGAGCAAGACCTCTAATAGTTTCCTGATTAGCTGTTAGAATAGTTTTTCTATTAATCTTCCTTTCTTCATCAGTAATATTTGTAATATACTGTGCAAACGAAAGTGATCCCAGTCCCGAAGGTGTAAGTGGCAGATCCACATTTGACATCGTTCCAATAATATACTTTGTCATATCTCTATCAGAGCAGTCAAAGTTCTCTACATATTCAAGTGCCTTTTTATATACAGCATAGGTTTCTTTCAGATTAGGATCTCTATAAGAAACAAAGAACGCATAACCAAACTGATTAAACTCACACATACATCCATATGCTCCGCCCTTAACTCTGACATTGATCCAGAGATAATCATAGGAAAGGATTGTCTTAAGTAAATTCAAGGCACCATTAAACTTAAGTCCAGCCTTCTTATAATCAGCAGCAACTGCAACATATTGAACTTTAGATGATGTCTTAAATCCTTCACAAAGATTCTCCATAGGAACTATCATCTTGTCATCAGAAATTTTCTCATCACTAATAACAGATAACAGATTATCAAGTGGTTCCTTCATAACAGACTCATTTTTATCTGATGTATATGAGATGATCATCTTATCCTTACGGAACATTTTCTTATATAAAACTTCCAGTTCACTGGTAAGCGAATCAATAATATCATCAAAATTCTTATCAAGATAATCAATAAATCTGAAGTATTCAACACCCTCAAGAGCTTCAAGAATCTTTGAACCCTTATCAATATATGAAAAAGCTCTTCCCTTTGCAGTTGAATGACCACCTTCAACAAGAGATATCTTACCACTTGCTTTAATTTCTGAGATTATTTCTCGAATTCTCTTCTTGTCAGTTATGTGAGATGTTGTAATTATCTCCTGAGACAGTTTAAATCCTTCTGCAAGCTTATTGTCAAATGTCTTGAACTTACAGCAGACATAAGGAAGCACATCCATACCTATTCTGTTAAAGCATCCCGTGTTAAAAGCAATTCCACCAGTGAAAAGATTAATCTTCTTCGTCAGGTCATTATATGTATGCTCATCTGTATCAACATATTTAAGGAGTTCTATGATCAGCTGAAGTTTTCCAAGATCTTCATACTTCATATCACTTGCATCAAAGAACATATCTACATATGTAATTCCATTTGTAAATATATCATGTGCTATAACCTTAACACCTGAAACTTCTGTTTCTCTATTATAAAGCTTTCTTGGTTCTTTATTAATATCCTCTATATCAAGCAGAGGAATTGTTGCAAGCTCCTCAGGAGTTGAAGGTTCTGTCTGATAATCTTTAAGATGCTGAGTATCAGCAATCAGAGCATCTATCTCTTCATCAGAAAGATGTGATTTATAATCAGCTAGTTTTTCGACAAGAGCCTTATCCTTATCAGCATTTAAATCAACAACTGGTTCTGCAACAATAACAGATTTATGATTATTATCCAGAAGCATTCTTTGTATAAGCTCTTCAAAATATCCGCGTGTACTGTCATCTGGATTAAAATGATTCTTATTAATTCCTTCTCTCAGATAATCATATACTTCCTGCATGGTAAAGGAATCCTGAGCCAGACTATCATCATAAAGCCAGCCAGCAAAATCAGTAAGTCCAAGCATAAGTCCCTTTGGATATCTGCCTGCATTTGCTTCTTTATATTTAAATTCAAAAATATTAAGAGCCGCCTCTAAAGCCTCTTTATCAAGTCCCTCTTCAACATATTTCTTAAGATTTTCTTCAATAAGATTATTAAATGTTTCTGCATCCTTTGCATCAGCTTCACGGGCAACAATAGTAAATAAAGGCTGAAGCATGGTATTATCAAGCATTGATTCAACATCAGCACAAATACCTGCATCTATAATAGCTTTCTTTAGTGGAGCGCCAGGAGAATCAATAAGAATATACTGCAGTATATTTAACGCAGTATTAAGATACTTATCGGTACATTTTCCAGTTACAACATTGTAGCTGATAATAGATTCACTATCCTCAGCTTCATCCTGAGTAATTGAATAACCTGTTTTATCATATAATGGAGCATCAAAGCTCTTCTGTTCAGGTATTTCAGAAGGCACATATAGATAATTATAATCCTTAAGATAATCCTCATCTATGTATTTAAGATTTTCAACTACATCTAAATCTCCATAAAAATAAATATAGCTATTTGAAGGATGGTAATAATTCTTATGATAATCTAGATATTCTTCTCTAGAAAGGGTTGGAATCACATCAGGATCACCACCTGAATCCACTCCATATGGTGAATCAGGGTACATCTTCTGATTTACATAATCTGCAAGAACATTATCTGGTGATGAATACACTCCACGCATTTCGTTATAAACAACACCATTTATAATTACATCACTGTCCTTATCAGCCAGCTCGTAGTGCCAGCCTTCCTGTTTAAAAATCTCTTCACGAGAATAAATATTTGGATTAAAGACCGCATCAAGATACACATCCATTAGATTATGGAAGTCTTTATCATTACAGCTAGCTATAGGATATACTGTTTTATCGCCATATGTCATGGCATTAAGGAATGTGTTAAGTGAGCCCTTTGCCAGTTCAACAAATGGATCCTTAGCTGGATATTTCTTCGATCCACAAAGAACAGTATGCTCAACTATATGCTGAATACCCTTTGAATTTGTAGGAGGTGTTCTGAATCCAATAGCGAAAACCTTGTTATCATCATCATTTAAAACTACAGATACACGGGCCTTAGTCTTCTTATGACTAAGAACCAGACCTATACCATTCTGCTCAGGAAGCACATTTACCTTTATAATCTCATAAGTCCCAAGCTCATCTAGTTCAGCTTTTATTTCATCAATTGATCTGTCAAATCTGTCTTTAAAATCTGTCAATTTTATATCTCCTTATGATAAATATTTTAAATCGTATATATCTAATTAAATGTATTTAACCAACTCATACAGTTTATACTAAATCATACAGTTTTTCAATAAACCAATGATTAAATTATATAAATAAGGACAGCTCCAAAATACCCACTTTGTAAACTATTTTACAAAATGTGTAATAAGGAACTGTCCCTAAATATACTTTCTATATTAATTATTATGAAGCGGCACCATCAGAACCGACCTAAATACCAGCCTAATCTTATGCTAACTGATTAAATGTTAAATGTATGTGGCAACAACTCCGACAACCTAAAGATTTTGTAATCAGTTTCGCTCTTGGCTACTATCACAGATATATCACCTGATTCCGGACGGAATTCAGCCATAACCTGTCGGCAGGCACCACATGGATATGCATAACCATCAGTTTCTAGGTTATCGTCATCTATTAGAGGTCCTCCCACAATAGCAATTGCATCTATATGTCTCTGGCCCTCACTTACTGCCTTAAAGATAGCTGTTCTTTCAGCACAGTTTGTAAGTCCATATGAAGCATTTTCTACATTACAGCCTGTATAGATTTTTCCTGATGGAACAACCAAAGCTGCACCAACTAAATACTTTGAATATGGTGCATATGCCATTTCCCGGGCTTTCAACGCTTCTTTAATTAATAAATTAATTACATTATCTGTCATATTCTTTTCCTAACTAACAATACACTACATTTTATCTGCAATCAATCTATACTAATTTGGCAAAATAGACCTATACTTATCTAAACATACATTAATACATCACTGACAGGCACCATCAGCACCAACCCAGTATCCATCTACATACTTATTTGTTGCTAGATATCCGTCTGCTTCAAAGTAATAACACTTGCCGTTTATCCATACCCACTGAGAGCTTGGATACCAGCCTGATTCATCCTCGAACCACCAGCCATTGGAATCACTCTTCCACTGTCCGTAATAACCATCTACCAATGCACCATCTGAACCGAGCCAATAGCCATCACGATATTCGGAATAATCCATGTAACCTGTATCAAGAAAATAATACCACTTCCCATCTATCTTTACCCACTGAGAAACAGGATACCAGCCCTTGCTGTCTTCCACCCACCAGCCAGTGTCATTACATTTCCATGTAAGGGTTCCATCGTAATCACATACTCCGTTCTCGTTGTACCATTTTCCCTGTACCCATTCATTCTTATATTTAGGAGCTGTAGAACCACTTCCTGATGAATTTCCAGAACCCGAAGCATTTCCAGAAGATGAAGAACCTGAATTACCGGAAGAGCCTGGTAATTCTTTAACTATATTAAATGTCCTTGTTATCTCTCCATATACCCACAGTATACCAGTTATAGTTACTGTTGCCTTTCCAATTTCAGTATTATTTGAATACGAGACTGTATAATCCTTGCCTTCAAATAATTCATAATCTCCTCTTTTTATCTTAATTTCAGGGGTGATTGGACTACCTGTATACTTTTGATCATCTAGTCCTGAAACTGTTAATTCATTATCAATTTTAGCCAGATCTTCCGTTACAAAATCAATTGGAAAATATATGCAGAATACATTTTGTTTCCAGTCATAACTAATAAGATAATCGTATGAAGTAGTATCATTAACACAGAATGACATTATACTTGTATAGTTTCCGCAATTCTTTATTGCATTAGGTTCAACATCATCCAGACATTCCGGCCAAGTATAGCCATCATTTAACTTCAAACCTATTCTTGCCATATATTTCTTTGAAGCATTTACATGATTCTGATCTTCAGGATTAACGATAACCTGAGTATTATCACTACCCGAATAAACAATACCAGTATTATTTAAATCTAAGGAACAGCCAATAGTATCATTAGTAGCCAGGCTTCGAACAACTGAAGTCAATTCTCCTTCTGTATATATAGGATTGAGACGTAAACTATTATAGTCCATACCTACCCTGACATTATAGGTGTTGGTTTTATTATTAACCTTTACTCCAAAAGCATATTTTTTTGTACTATCAAAATTTGATGTAGCAATAACTGTTATATTATTTGCAGTCTCATTTGATGCAACGCTTAATAATCCAGAAAACTGATCAATTTTTGTACCTGATTTATAAGATCCTGCCAAGGTCCATTTTACAGTTTTATTAGAGGCATTCCCTTTGACTGTGGCATAGTATTGCCTTGATTTTCCTTTTCTTATACTCTTTCCATCTTCATTAACAACAACTCCTGTAACCTTTTCATCAGTTGATGCTTTTCCTGCATTTAACGCTCTTATATAAACTAACAAAGTATTTTTGTTATTAATAGAAACAACATAAGTAAAATCAGGCATTGAAGACATGTCATTATATGAAATCCAAGGATAACCACTAATATCAGATACTCTTGTCAAAGTTGTACAATTGGTCCATTTATCACAAAACTTATATTTACTTAAATCTGAAATATTTACATAATATTTAAAATAATAAGTCTTGTCAGCACTTACCTGATTAGTCCCATCTCCTACCTCTCGAGGGCTGAATCCAGCACCAGGATCATTATCATAAACAAGACCACAATTGGCTGAAGAAAGCTGAATATGACTTGAATCAGGAGATGCAATATATGCATAATTCCTAAATCTGTTTTGCACCTCACCTTCAGTCCATGCAGTATTTAAATCAACAACAT
>CACZRU010000009.1 GCA_902783605.1 uncultured Lachnospiraceae bacterium | reverse complement strand
GAAGTAGTTGCGGATATGCCAGAAATCCTTATATGTCATAGCAAGTCCCATGCTGTCATAGAGTGCCTTGAAGTCATCCTCTGACATTGTGCAGAAACCATCCATGATCTTAACATCTGCCGGCTCATCATAATTCATCACGAGAGTTTCAGGTTTAACATCACTTGCAACCCTTGACTCAACTGGGTTGATTACATATGCTTCAATGGTCTTCTTCTGCTCCTCAGTAAGTGTACCGGAAGCAACCTTTACAATATATGTGATTCCTGATCTGATAATAGGATCAGCTGTCTCATCCAGAAGCTTTACACACTGTTCTGCTGAGTCAGCTCTCTGATCAAACTGTCCTGGAAGATATTCCATAGAGAATACAAAGTCACCCTCATCAAATGGGAACTCCTCCTTATAAACGATATCTACTGGAGGCTCTGAAAATACTGTAACGATAGCCTCTTCAAAAACTTCATCAGACAGATTCTCAACATCATATCTGACAAGCTCTCTTACCGTCACATCCTTAAGATCCAGATAAGCACGGAACTCATTGGTCAGCTCATCTGCTCTGACTGCATAATCAGGTCTCTTCTCAACAAAAATTCTTCTTACACTCATGATATTCTCCTCTTTTTTTATATGAGTTTATTATAAAGATTCGCAAAGCAAATCTTGGTCTTACTTATGTATCTTCTTGATAATCCTGAAGATTACTACATTCTGATAGATCAGCGGTGCATCCTGCTGGTAGAAAATAATACCATCAACTGGAGAACGAACCTCGCTCAAAACATGACCATCCATAGGATCAATAATCTCGGCAAGAAGGTCTCCCTTTCTAACTTCAAGATTAACATTCTTCATTCTCTTGAAGAAGCCGGCTGCATCTGACTTAATGGTAGTCATCTCGTCCTCTTCCATTATAGTGGAAATATGACCACCCATACTATTATATCTTATTATTCCCATTCGGGAAAGAAATCTTAACACAGCACTAGTTGCCATTTCGGCATATTCCTCATTTATCCTTTCTGTACCACCAGAATAAAGGGAAAATGCTTCTGTTCCGGATATCTGCCAATTGTAGTTGAGTGTTCCTTCATCAAAGGCTCTGGTCTCAGCCAACATGACAAATGGAAGTCCAAACAGGTTGGCAAGATTTGTGCTCTCGTGCCCTGTCTTCATCATTCTTACATGAGGAATGAATCTTCCTCTCATGTAATAAGATGGAAATTGAATTCCATAGGAAAAGGTCTTCAGTTCTTCCATAAGAGCCGCTGCAAGTCTGCTGGTTGCAGGTCCATTTGGATTTCCAGGAAACTCACGGTTAAGATCTGAGTCATCAGAAAGCCAGAACTTATGATTTGCATTCATGGAATTATAGTTCACTGAAGGAACCAGCAGGATTGACTTTCCGGAAACTATGTCCCCTGCTTCCTCAAGCTCTGCAAGTCTGGAAGCCAGCTTTGAACAGATGTAAAGCTGCTGATGCTCATTTCCACGCATAGCTCCTACTATGGCTGCACTATGCTCAGCCTTTTCTGGATTCGAATGCGACCCTGCGCCATATACAAATCCATATATATTATGCTCCCCGCTGAAGGGAGTTTCATACGAAAACAAAGTCTTCTGTCTCATGTCTATTCCCCAATTATTAGAATTATTCTACACTTTATGCGTCTACAATTCGTGCCAGCAGTGAACCTACCTCAATTGCCGGATATTCTCTTACGGCTGATATCATACCACTCTTTGGTGCGATAATCTTCTCCTCTACTGTACCTGTCAGCACATTGACTACTGAACCAATCTTCATGCCGGCTTCTACTCTATCATGTACATCTACATATGGAATGAAGATACCGCTGCTGTCTGAGTTGATATAGGTTACATGGTGGTCACGAGCCACCATAGGTTTTTTAACCGGCTGTATCTCTCCCTGCCAGATGCCCATATCCTTCATTACCGCAAATATACCATCCACAAGCTGATTGCCATAATTCTGGTCAATCTTGTAGGCTGTAGTTGACTCTGTCACGCAGGCAACAACACCACGCTCATTTAGTTCGTATACAAGACTGCCACCCTTAACCTGATTGGATGGATGAATCCAAACCATATCAGTGTTAAGTCTTGAAGCATATGGCATTATCTCGTCTACCCTGTCATCATTAATCCTGATCTGTGGAATCTCCTTAAGGTATAGGTCGCTTCCATGAATATCTAGGCAGAACTCCGTCTTCGGCCCATCCTCGCTGCTTATGATATCATCCATAAGACAGCTGGCAGCATACTCACCAACAGCGCCGCTCTTGGCACCAGGAAAGAGTTCATTCATATCCAGTTCAGGTCCTGGAATTTCTCTAGTCTTAGCCTCCAGCGCCAGTGGGTTAATATATGGATACACATCCACAAAACCAGTAAGGCTGGAGTAATCTTTTTTTATTCTTCTAATAACTTCGTAACAGATATACTGTCCTTGAAGCTCATCACCATAAATACCTGAAACAAGAGAGATACGTTTCTCATTTCCAGTTATTACATCAGGTGTAAGCCTGTTTTTCTTTATCTTTAGTACCTCATTTACCATGAGGTTGACTCTAGCAATTGTCTCGATCATTATGTGTAATCCCCATCAATATATGATTTTTTGTACTTTCTACTATCTCCCCAGCATCTCTCTGGCAGTCGCAAGAACGGAGTCTGTAACACTTGCACCGCCCAGCAGTCTGGCCAGCTCCTGCACTCTGCCTTCCTCATCAAGCTTCCTGATGCCTGTTATGGTCTTATCTCCCACAACTTCCTTCTCAATCACATAGGCTGCATCTCCGGCAGCTGCAATCTGTGGCAAATGAGTTATCGAGATTATCTGTCTCGACTCCGCAAGCCTGTGCATCATATTTCCAACCTTCTCTGCTGTAATACCACTGATACCAACATCAATCTCATCAAAGATTAGTGTTGGTGTATCTGCTGCGTTTGACACTGCAGACTTTATAGCCAGCATAACCCTGGAAAGTTCACCACCCGATGCAACATTTACAAGAGGCTTCATCTCTTCACCTATATTAGTGGAAATGATAAATTCTGCAATATCATTTCCATTAGCTGAAAACGAATCTGCCTTTTCAAATGACATATCAAATCTAGCATCATTGAAGTTCAGCTCCTTCATGGAATCTGCAATTATCTTACACAGCTTCTTTGCAGCCTTCTTTCTCTTGTCAGTCAGCTTATCTGATTCCTTGTCCAGAACCCCGAGAAGCTGAGTCTTCTCCTTCTCAAGGCTTCTGATTGTTTCTTCATATGAAAGAAGAGTATCTTCTTCTTTCTTCAATGCTTCAAGACCTGCAAGTACATCATCTATCGTTGCCATTCCGGAATTGCTGCTTGCGCCACTTAGTGATCCATATCTCTGCTTCAGTGTATTAACCAGATTCAGTCGTTCTTCAGTCTCTCGAAGCGTTTCTTCATCCAGTTCCATATTGGAAATATAATCTTCAAGTTGTCTGTTGAAATCACTGATCAGTGAGTCTACATCCGTAAGAGTACTAATCAGCTCCTCCGCTCCCTCATCGTACCTTGTAAGCGCCTGAAGCTCATGTAAAGCATTTGATATCTGGCTTCCACCAGAGCTGTCTCTGTCATAACCAGTAAGCGCTTCAACACTTGAAGCAATCTCCGCGATGCTCTGTGCATTACTTGCTTTTTTATATACTTCTTCAAGTTCCACATCCTCGCCAGAAACAAGCCTTGCAGATTCAATATCATTTATCTCGTACTGTATGTAGTCCAGTCTCTTTGCCCTTTCTGTCTCGTCCATATTCAGGCTGTCCAGCTTGTCTGACACCTTTTTATACGAACTGTAGGCCTCTGCAACCTTCTGCTTAAGAGCAGTAATGTCAGAATCAAATGAGTCTACAATGTCTATATGTTTTGATGCTTTCAGCAGTGTCCTCTGCTCATGCTGTGCATGGAGACTTATCAGCTTTTCTGCAACCATTCTAAGCTTTGACACTGTGACTGTTTTGTTGTTAATTCTGTTTATCGACTTTCCACCTGTGAGTCTTCTGGAGATAAGGATTTCGCCATCCTCAATGTCATCTATTCCAAACTCCTCACCCTTTAATTCATCTGCCAGCTCCTCATCAACAGAAAAGAGAAGCTCAACCAAACCATCTTTATCAGGATTTCTGAGAAGTCCTGAGTCATATTTACCACCAAGGCCTATTCCAATAGAGCCTATAATAATGGACTTTCCTGCACCCGTTTCTCCAGTCAGGATATTGAGTCCACTAGAAAAATCTATATCCAGCTCATCGATCAGAGCCAGATTTACAATATGTAAATTAATCAGCATTTTAATCCCCTATTTAGTTTTCAATTTTTTTCTTTAAAATTTCATACACACTTGCCTCATCAAATTTGATAAGTCTGAATATATTCTCAGAAGCAGAAATCTCCACTTTATCTCCAAGTTCCATGTGGAAGTTGTTAGCGCCATCAAAGGACACAAGTCCAATGTTTTCTGAATTCTTCCTTTTTTCTACAAGTTCAAGCGCTATCTTGTCATCAGCACCAAAGACTACGCTTCTCTTGGACATGGAATATGGTGCGATAGGTGTCATCACCATAAGCCTGGCATCAGGTTGTACGATAGGGCCGCCTGCTGATAAATTGTAGCTCGTAGAACCTGTAGGAGTGGAAATGATAATTCCATCCGCCTCAATTGTGTCAAAATATTTTCCATTTACTTCTATCCTTACAGCAATAAGCCTGAGAGAATTTTCTCTTGCAAGGACGATATCATTTAAAGCATCCACAGAATGTGTATGCTCGCTTCTAACCTCTGAATTATTATCTTTATTGTATCTATAAGATCTAACTGTGCCGGACAGAAGCATTCTATCCTCTATCATATAATCTCCACTAAGGAGCCTGTCTATCATGTTATCAATCTCAGATACAACCACCTCAGTCATGAATCCAACCACACCAAGATTAACGCCTATGACAGGAACCTGACATCCCTTAAGCGCCTGTGCTACTCTCAGCATAGTACCGTCACCACCAATAACGATTACACAATGAATTCCCGCAAGATTATTGGTCAGTCCATCAAGATCCTTGCCCATCAGAAGAGCAGTCTTAGCCCCCCTGGTCTCCAGCTTAACCAAAACTGTATTAGTCCACTTAAGCCCCGGGTCCTTTGTTTCATTTGCGATTATCAGGAAGTTCTTCAGTTTTTTGTTTTCAAGACTATTCATTTAAAGTTCCTTATCTAGAGTTTCTTATCTAGAGTTCCTTATCCAGAGTTTCTTATCTAGAGTTCCTTATCCAGAGTTTCTTATCCAGAGTTCCTTATCTAAAGCTCTTTAATCTAAAGCTCACTTATCTAGAACCGAATGGCTCTGTTCAACTAATTCTTTGATTTTTTCTTCGGTTATCTTCTCTTCTGTTATCTTCTCTTCTGTTATTTTTTCTTCTGTTATTTTTTCTTCTGTTATT
>CACZRU010000008.1 GCA_902783605.1 uncultured Lachnospiraceae bacterium | reverse complement strand
GCCAGATCTAAGGCACTTTGTACAAACATAGATAGTCTTAGGAGAACCATCGACCTTAGCCTTAACTCTCTTGATATTAGACTTCATAATTCTATTTGATCTTCTGTGTGAGTGACTCACATTATTTCCAAAATGAACTGACTTATCACAGTAAAAGCACTTTGCCACGACGCATGCACCTCCTTACACTAGAAACTAGAGTCTACTTCAGACTCGCAACATTTGACATGATAACAGATTTAAAATATTTATGCAAGCAGAAATTTAAATTTTTTCTCTATTATTTTTATATTTCTCTATTATCTTTTTATTCCTATTTATTTTTTAACTTTCTTAGCAACTATTACGTATCTGCCCTCATTAGTATGATATGCACAGGTTGAAAGAGTCAGCAGCTTATCCCCATACTCTGCCGTAGTTGGAATAGTATATGGAGTCATACTCTTTGCGTTTTCTACATATGAATTAAAGCTTGTCTCATCATTAAAATCGAAGCATTCATAATATTTAAAAAGTGTATCATCACTTTCATCTATCTTTGTTCTGAAGGCAGCTATCACCTCATACGTTCCATTATCAGACAGTGTATCAAAATAGAACTTGCTGTGTTCCTTATAAAAATCCTCTTTCTCATAACTGAGCAGCGAATGGAACATTGTACCAGCCTTCATATTATGTCCATATATAAGCACATTATCAGATGGCCTTGTAGGATTTGCATCCTTTGCAACAAACAGTGTTCCAGATGAACTGTAATTCTGATCAAAATCAAGATGAAGATACTTCTGCTCATCATTTGGAGTATACATCACAGGATAATCCACATTGGTATCTGGTATTGTCAGCCAGCCAATAAACTCATTATTTGCATTATATATATCAACAAACTTCGACTGAACCTCAACGCCATCGATAGTATCATAAGTAATATAGTTAGCTTCAGGATTATGGTCATCCTCTCCCGTTTCAGGATTTACTGACCTCTCATCCTTGATCATAGCCTTAAGATTGTCAAATGAGTTCTGAGCCTTATGTATCTTATAGAAATAATAACCCAGATAAGAAACTGAACCAACAAACACAAGGATAAAGAACACAAGAAGAATATTAAGAATTGTATTTACTCTCTTTTTTCTTCTCTGCTTGGCCTGACTCCTTTTCCTTGCATCAGCCTTGGACTGCTTCATAATTTCGGCACGAGAAACACGGTGATTATCGGATGATTCTGAGGAGTCGGTATTCTTTTCAGTGTTTTTTACAGTATTTTTTTCATTATTTTTTATATTAGTCTCAATCGTTTCAGAATTATAACTCTTTGCGCTAGTACTTTCTCTATTAGTACTTTCTCTATTAGTACTTTCTCTATTAGCACTTTCTCTATTAGCACTTTCTTTACTAGCATTCTCTATATTAGTTTTTTTATTTTCCTCAGGCTCTGTCTTCTTACCAAAGACAACCCTTCTGCTATTATCGAAATGAATCCTGTCATCCGGTGTCTTCTTTGATTCACTGAACTTCGAAGGTCTGTATTCATCCTGTGAAGAATCACTCAAATCTTCACCCCAGCTTGTATTTTGAGTCTTAGAATTTGATAACCGAAGCTTAGACGGCGCCTGTTCTTGTTTAGGTTCGGGCTTAGCTTCAGGTTTAGCTTCTGGCTGTTCTTTTACTTGGAACAATTCAGAAGCATCAAAAGAAGGCACACTTTCTTTTGCTTCACTGATATCTTTGCCAGCATCTGTGCTGGCATCACTTGAAGCAATTGTTTGTGACGACGAAGCATCACTTGTGTACCTCTTCAGTATTTCCTCTATTTCATCAGGATTATATCCCATGATTCAACCTCTATGTAAGATTCTTTGCTACGCTCAGAATGACACCATAATATAGTGTATTCCTAATCATACTTGGAATTTTGAAAAATCATCTTAGAACTTCTTAGTACTTCTTAGTCCCCCACTGCTTTATCTTCTTTAATTCAAGATATTCTGCATACGCATCCTCAAGTATCTGTTTTTCATTTGGGAATTTAAGCAGATGATACGCTTCATGATATTTGTAATATCCGGAATCACAGAAGTATTCTTCTCTCTGTGGTTTACTATAGAAGCTGTTTCCCATCATTAAGAACCAGTGTACATCCTTACTGACTGTATCAGTATAAGTAGAAAATGTATAAGAGCTTTTTCCTATATACTTTACAATTGTCGCATCTGCTCCTGTTTCTTCTTTTACTTCACGAAGAGCTGTTTCTGTATGATCCTCACCCTCTTCTACTGTACCCTTAGGGAGAACCCAGCCTTCATATCTATTCTTATAATTTTTATATAGCAGTAGTATTTTTCCACGAAATATTACCACACCACCACAACTGACTGCCTCAATCACTTGCAATTCCTCCTATTTTCGGTGTGCTTAATCGTCAACTAATTCATGACAATTATCAAACGAATATTATACAGCATATATACATATTCTGCAATGGAAAGAGCCCTAATACTTGTTATAATATGCATCCATAACCTGTGATGCAACAGATGTACCTGAAATCTGGTTGCTGGTATAGTCCTCAACTATGACGCTGACAACAATATCTGGATCATCTATATTGGTAAATCCAACAAACCACGAATTGCAGTTACCACTGTTATCATATTCTGCCGTTCCTGTTTTTCCTGCTACAGTATATGGTTTTCCTGCCATATAGCTTGATGCAGTACCACTTGTACAAACCTCTGTCAGCATAGGAATTATATCTCTTGTTACAGAAGGCTCAAGAACCTGCCCATATGACTTCGGCTTATAGTTCTTAAGCACAGCTCCATCAGCATTTTCAAGTCTATCCACAAGGCTTGGTCTCATCATCATTCCACCATTTGCAATCGACTGCATAATAAGCGCATTATGAAGTGGAGTAATAAGTGTATTACCCTGACCAATAACTGTCTGTGGTATCTGACCAATATCACTCTCCGAAGTCAGCTCAAATTGTGACTTAGAATAATTTCCTGAGTATGGAAGCTTATTATTAAACAGCAGTGACTCGCACATTCCGTGAAGCTTATCAATATCAATCTCATTTGTACCTATATATGCAAAGCTTGTATTACATGAATGAGCCAGCGAACCTGTCAGGTCCAGCTCACCATGAACAGTGCTGTTACTGCATCTGATGGATACACTGTTAAATATGTCCGTACCGTTACAGATATGAGAATACGTTGCATAATCAGGATGTTCCCTGATATATTCCATAGCTGTAATAACTTTAAATGTGGATCCCGGCGCATATAGTCCCTGAGTCGCTCTGTTAAGAAGAACCGTACTATTACTTCCCTCTTCAGAATGGACAGATGCCCACACATTATCAATATCATTTGGATCAAATGATGGGCTTGAATACATAGTAAGTATTCTTCCTGTCGATGCCTCCAGCACCACAACCGCACCTCTGGCACTTCCCATAGCATTTGACGCAGCCTGCTGAAGATCATAATCCAGGGATGTAACTACAGTATCTCCAGGATTCTTCTCATCAGATAGATCATTACCAACCTTGTCCATTATATTAACATGCGATCTCATCAGGTCAAAATTCTCTGACAGCTCAATACCAAATCTTCCATAGGAATTGTAGCCAACGGTATGGGCAAATAGCGGACCGTATGGATAATATCTGTATTCATCGTCTTCAGAAGCAGCCTTCTTAGTGGTAGCAAGTACAACGCCATCATTGGTAACGATATCTCCTCTTGTTACAAACTTCGCAAAGCTGTCCTGTCTCTTGTTTGAAGAATCAGCTACAACTGTATCAGCCTGAGTCAGCATGAAGTAGATAATGTAACTGAACATGCCAATAAAAACAAGCACCATCACATAGGTCATGAAGACGATTGGTTTATTCTTTATTCTGTTTTTCTTCGCCTTGTCTCTTTCTCTTTCAATAAAGGCCTGCATCTCACTGGACGCTGGCTGCCTCTTCTCTCTCGGCGATTTTTTCTCTTTCTTTTTCAACCTCGTCTGCCTCTTTACTTACTAAAATATAAACATGCTGTATTATCGCAAACATAAACAACGTACTAAATACACTGCTAATACCATAACTGATAAGCGGAAGCGTTACACCTGTGGAAGGAATAAACTTAGTTGCACCGCCAACATTCAGCAGTACCTGGAAGATATAACTCAGTCCAATTCCAAAGGTAATATACTTATAAAATGGATTTCTGCACTTCATAGCTATATTCTGCATAGCTATAAAGCTGCTTAGATATATAAGAATAAGTGCCAGGCCAAATGCGACACCCAGTTCTTCTGATATGGCTGAGAAGATAAAATCACTCTCAGCAACAGGTATAAGATAAGGCATACCATTTCCAAGTCCTGAACCTGCAAATCCACCAGTACCTATGGCGAAGAGAGATTCACAAACCTGATAGCCCTGTGAATCCTGATATGCAAATGGATCCTGCCATGCATGCACTCTCACAACAATGTGCGCGAAGAGGTTATCCTTGAAGAGGTAATATCCTCCAACACAGGCAACAACCAAAAGTGCCATTCCAAGTATCATAAATATAGGTCTTGAAGTAGCCAGGTATACCATCATGATATAAACGATATAGAACAGAACCACTGCTCCAAAGTCCTTCTCAACTACAAGTATGAGCATAAAGGTTGCGGCAATGATTGCATTTAACACAAGTTCCTTAAATGTCTGTACCTTCACAAGAGAACTGGCCACAAAGAAGATAAAGAGGATCTTTACAAACTCCATCGGCTGAAGCGACAGTCCTCCGATATGTATCCAGTTACGAGAACCATTTATCACCTGTCCCACTCCCGGTATAAATACAGACAGAAGGAGGATGATTCCAGTCACCCCATAGAAGATGTACCATTTCGGTATATTCTTGATCTTGCCAAGGACAAATGGAATGAGCAGCGATATTACAAGTCCAATGGTTGCAAGAAGCATCTGCCTGAGCACCAGCTTGGAACTGAGTCTAAGCAGAATCGTGTATCCTATCAGCATCAGGAACACAACATTATTGGTAAGGAGCCTCGAAGAATCCTTGTAGCAAAGCCTGAAAAGAAGAATATACGCCAGCGCTACCGCAATCTCAAACACATAAAAAAGCATGACAGATGGGTCCTGTTTATTTATAAAAAGCACAATATGACACAGAAAATGAATCATAAAAATATAGAATATCTGCTTATTCAGATTGCTGTTTCTCTTATCTCTGTCCTTTGCCGTAAAGTAGGTAAAGCACTTAATGGTATAAAGAGCCATAAAGATCAGCACCAGATATTTTGAAATTGTACATATAAGATTTACCATTTTTCGTGTCCCTGCTGTTATAAATCATCAATAATAAATTAAAGAATTAATAATCATAAAATTTAATATGTCATCCTGAGCAAAGCGAAGGATTTTTAATAGAATTATAATACTCCCTTGTCTATATGACCTCTGGTATACTTCCTGTCCCTAATGTACTTCGGATCATCACTAAGCACATCCTTAACCTCAGCTGCTGTCTCATCCGTAAAGCTGTACATCTTCTTAAGATTATAGTCATGAAGGCTCTGAGGTCTGTCGCCAAGAATGACATTATAACATAAGCCGTCACATTTGACAGACTTAAACTTGTAACCCTTATCATCTTTCAGGATTCCTGTGGTATCACGGAGTCCCGAGGTCACCATCAGAGGAAGCTTTCCGTAATAAACCGAATAGAAATCAGTCCTGTAATCCATGTTGTCTATGTCTCTCTTGCTGAATTCCAGAGAGCTCTCAAATATAACTTTCCCTCCATGCCCCTGAAGAATCTCAAAGAGTTCAGTTACAGACATGTTGTTATATGCATATATTGATGAAGCAAGGATCAGGTCCATCTCCTGAAAATCCCTTCTATACTTCAACAGACTCTCTGCATCTCCGATAAGTGGAGCTCCGGCTATCATAGCAAGATCATCTATATTTCTGATATACAATGAATCAATACAGCTGGTAATGCCCGTCAGATCATCCAATGTATATTCACCTCGATTAATATATGGAAGCCCCAGAGAGATCTTTATATTAGGAAGTTTATCAGGAAGTTTATCAGGAAGTTTATTAGAAAGCTTCTTCTCAAGCATTCTTGCCTTTATATTCTTAGACAAATCTTCAATCAATTCATCATCAAAAATCTTCTGACTATTTTTATATCCTTTTTCATATTCTTTTCTATTTTCTTTTGAATATCCTCCAAGCCCCAAGTCAAGAATCATATATATATCGCCACTGATTTCCTGTATCTCATTAAAGTTATCAAGATTTTCCAAAAAGGCCTCAACCTGGTAAGGATATGAAAATGAGAAATAATAATTATCACCTGCTATGGTCTTTGTTGTGGCATATGCTTCACTTCGCAGACAGTCCTCATTATGCTCCCGAGAATAAATCTGTCCCTTGACAAAGCTGTCTGATATAGCCTTATATAATTCCTGGACCGCATCTCTCCTTAGTTCACTCAGGTCACCAATCCTGACAAATGCCTCACCATCAGTCTCTACATCCAGCTTTTCCATATAGAAATCAGTATTTCCCAGCTGAGATACCTTATTGGAAATGGTATCTTTATCTACTGGCCTGTTGGAAGCTTTTTCAACGATATCCCCCTTGACAGTAACGCTTATATCGCCCCTGCTTAGAGTTATTCGGAGTTTCTTTCCACAGACCGCTCTGACCTTCCCGCTTATTGGAAGCCTGTTATCACAAGACAGAACACTCTCAAGCTCTGATGTAAGCGACCTGGATCTGGTCCTGTATATATTCATCCCCTTACTTATCCTTCTTGTTTCCGGAGCCTTAAGCGATATCAGTTCACCAGCCTCTGCCTCTTTATTAGAGGTTATTAATATTGAAACATCTGTATCAATCAAAAGGTCATCACCCACACTTATGTCAGTCAGGGCATTAAAGAAGATCTGTCCATCTGAAATCTTATTTACCGAACCAACCTTCACGCCCCTTCTTCCCGGCATGCTGCTGTCAATAAGGATTTCATCCCAATTATCTTCGTCTCTAGAAACAGACATTCCCATATATCCAGAAGAAAAGCCCCCTCTATTAAACACATCCAGGAGTCTATTCTCATATTTCTTAACTTTATCCTCGGTAAATGAACCATTTATATATTCATCTACCAGAATTCTATAAGCCTCAACTGTGGCCGCGGTATAATATTCATTCTTCATTCTTCCCTCAATTTTAAGGGAATCAATCCCAGCTTCGATCAGCTGTGGAATATATTCAAGCGTACAAAGATCACGCATAGACAGAAGATATTCACGATTATATTTCTGTCTGCATGGCTGAGCACATCTTCCTCTGTTTCCACTTCGCCCTCCAATCATGGAGCTCATCAGACATCTGCCACTATAGCAGAGACACATAGCACCATGAACAAATGCTTCAACTTCAATATCTGCTTCTTTCTTTATACGAGCTAATTCTTCTATGGTCATCTCTCTGGCTGCAACTATTCGTTCAGCGCCTCTTGCCTTTGCCAGCTTTGCACCTTCAACAGTCAGTATATTCATCTGAGTACTAGTATGTATAGGAAGTTCAGGGAGATATTCTCTAACCAGACGCATTACACCATAATCTTGCACCAAAACCGCATCAAGCCCTGCATCTGTCAGTGGTTCAAGCATATGGTACACTCCGATAAGCTCATTATTCTTAATAAGTGTATTGCACGTCAAATACACCTTCACATTATGAAGGTGTGCATACTTAATAGCTTCAATCAGCTCATCATCTGAAAAGTTTTCTGCATATGCTCTTGCGCCAAAAGAATTCCCCGCTAGATAACATGCATCTGCTCCGGCAGCAATTGCAGCCTTCAGCGATTTCATATTACCACACGGGGCTAATATTTCAGGTCTTTTAAACATATTAATTACCTTACTTATAGTTTTGGATTTATAGTTCTTAATCTATAGTTCTTAATCTATAGTTCTTAATCTATAGTTTTCTTTCTATAGTTCTTATTTTATTTCTTATTTTTATTTCTTATCTCTTTCAGTTTCCAGCTGAACGATCTTCTTCTGAAGCATGTTAACCTGCTCCTTGTATTCTTCAACCAGTTTAAGTGCTGCTTCATGCTTAATCTGAGATTCAATAACCTCATGACGAAGCTCATAGAGCTGCTGTTCTTTATCTGTATTGTCACCAGCAGTTTCGTCAGCTTTTGCCTTTGCTTTAAAGTAATCATCTGCTATATTAAGTGCCAGAAGAATACCCTGATACTCTGTATTCATTCTTCTATATTCCTCAGATGTCTTACATTCAGCTATCTTTCCATTAATATATGTTGCAATATTCTGAAGATATTCTTCACCTTCAAAGCCACTTAAAGTATAAACCTTATTATTAATAACAACTGGAATGTCTGTCTTCCTCTGTCCCATAATACACCTCTCTATTAATCACTTAGCAAATTTTCAAGTCCTAAATGTCTATAAGCCTTCTCGGTAGCTGTCCTTCCTCTTGGAGTTCGATTAATAAGACCATTCTTTATTAGATATGGTTCATACACATCTTCGATAGTTCCCGAATCCTCTCCAATGGCAGCCGCCAAAACATCCAGGCCAACAGGTCCGCCATTAAAATCTTTAATAATGGTATTTAGAATATTTCTATCTGTATCATCTAGACCAAAACCATCAACATCTAACTTATCAAGTGCAGACTTAGCCACATTATAATCAATTTTGCCCTGATGTTCAACCTCTGCAAAGTCTCTCACCCTCTTAAGGAGCCTATTTGCAAGTCTTGGTGTACCTCGTGACCTTTTAGCTATTTCAAGAGCCCCTTCATCATCAATGTTAACTCCAAGAACCTCTGCTGATCTCATAACAATGCTCATAAGTTCAGTAACATTATAAAGATCTAGTCTGTTAACCACTCCAAATCTGTCTCTAAGTGGAGCTGATAACATTCCTGCCCTAGTTGTAGCTCCAATAAGAGTAAACTTAGGAAGATTAAGTCTTATTGACTTTGACTGCTCGCCCTTGCCGATTATAATATCAATAGCAAAGTCTTCCATAGCAGGATAAAGCACCTCTTCCACCTGCTTATTAAGTCTATGAATCTCATCTATAAAGAGAACATCATTATCTGAAAGCTTACTAAGTATAGCAGCCAGCTCACCAGTTTTCTCAATAGCCGGTCCAGAAGTAACCTTGATATTGACACCCATTTCCTCTGCGACGATTGTTGCTAGGGTTGTCTTTCCAAGTCCCGGAGGTCCATATAAAAGCACATGGTCCAGTGGTTCTTTGCGCTTAAGAGCAGCCTCGATAAAAACCTTTAAGTTCTTCTTGACCTTGTCCTGCCCGATATATTCATTAAGACTTCTAGGACGGAGACTCTTCTCAATACCTGCGTCTTCAATTGTTGTTTCTGTTGTTATAATTCTTTTTTTCATATTGATTATTAATACTATAATTTTTAAATGAGCCAATTAAAGATCCTTCGTCGCAAGCTCCTCAGGATGACATATAAAATGACTTTAAAAATAATATATAAAATTACCTATTGATTACACTAGAAGCATCTTAGTACAGCTTCTTCAGGGCCGCGTTAATCAGTTCTCCTGCTTCAAGCCCCTCATAGCCTTCTATGCTTCTCACAGCCTTAAGGGCATCTGATCTGGACACTCCCAGAGCTTCAAGTCCCTCAATAGCATTTTCAATTTCGGCACTGTTTGATACAGAACCATCTGATCCAGATGTCCCTGATACACCTGATGTATCAAAGATAGTTCCCTCTAGATCAAGTTTATCACTAAGTTCAAGTACAACCTTCTGAGCTGTCTTAGTACCAACACCATTTGCCTTGCTGATTGACTTGTAGTCATGTGCCATAATTGCAGCCACAAGATTATCAGGTCCCAGTTCATCAAGAATCGAAAGACCACTCTTTGGTCCAACTCCGCTTACAGTTATAAGCTTCTTAAAGAGATTCTTTTCCTGATTCGAAAGGAATCCGAACAGCCTGATATCATCCTCTTTAACCTCTACATAAGTTACAATCTTAACTTCAGAATGAAGTCTAGGAAGCTTTCCGATCACATAACTATATGTGAGGATTTCATATCCAATTCCATTATTCTCAACAACTATGTGATCAGTTGAGATTTCTTCCAATGTACCAACAATATATGAAATCATTTAATCCTCGCCGAAACTAAATACCAATTTTATTTCTTCAAAAATATTTGCACAAAAGATAATTATTATCCAAGATAAGCATTATAAGAGTTTATCATAATAAGTCATTATCATTATAAGTCATTATCATTATACAAAAGAAAAGTGCTACACAATTATGTATCATGTAGCACTCACTAAACTAATTAAATGGCTATATTTTATAAGAATATTTTATAAGAATTCGAAATCATCTGACCCTTCATCTTCGCCATCGCCAATCATCACTTTGTTTGGCTTTCTATTATCTTCAATCTCTCCTACAAATACATCATCGTCATCTCCGACTACGCTATCGCTAGAATCTTCAAAAAACTTTGATGTTGCAGAAGAATCAACTGTTTCTGTTTTCTTATCTGAAGACATCTTAATCTTGCCATTGTCATCATCAAGCTCTTCAAATGGATCAGCAGCCTTTTTATTAGCTGAACCAGAAGCTTTATCAGCTTGCTTGTCATCTGCTTTTGCATCACCCGCACTACTAAGCTTATTCTCAAGCTCATTAATCTTCAAACGGCTTTCTTCAATAGCTGCGTTTAATCTGTCTCTCTCATCCTTTAATGATTTGTTTTCTGTAAATAACTCATCATATGCTCTATAAACTGTATCTACATACTGATCTACATCAGCCTTCTTGTAACCAAACAGTCCTGTTCCAAAGCTATGACTCTTAATATCCATAGGTTGCATCATGGTCGTAAGCCCTCCAACATTATAATAAACTGGTCTCCGGACCAGTACATGTATAAATTATAACATATTTAATTTTTCTTTCAACAGTAAATTTACATAAAAAATAAAAGAAAACTGCAAAAAACACTATACACCCTTATATAACATGATCTGATCAATCATATGAGTAACATACTGATGAACCATTTCCGTATTGCTTAAAAATGAATCCTCCAGCATAATATAACCATCTTTACTTCCAGCCTTTTCCTTATAAAGAGCCGCCTCACCGATGTAACCTGGCAGCGTATAAGCAAAGTATCCTTCTCTTTCGGTAAAGCCATCATTCTTTTTATTACCAAAGTAATACGTCATAGCCCCTACATATATCGGGATCTGTAGCTTGACACTACTATCCTTCACTTCGAGAGAACAGCCGAAAGCCGATGTAAATATATCGTGAAGCACCTTTCTCTCAAGATTTGCATCTATACAGAGATACAGCACACCATTCTTATCTTTCACCGAAATATTATTGACCTCAAACCTTCCTCTGGTCAGCATTTCCAGGCTGAGTATTCCTCCAAGAAGGATCATGCCCTCCATATCATCACGATTATGCCTGAGGACCAGTTTTCTGTTCTTCTCACTATTTGTCGAGAGATAATCCAGATATACATCTATCAGCTGACCACCGTTATACATATCCAGTCTATTTATCCCGAAATACTTCTCTATAGTTTTCTGTTTAATATTCGGAAGTCCCAGAGCAAACTTATGTGGTTTAACACATTTCATAAGATCAAATGGTACAACCTTATCAAAATTATCAACCAGACTGATAGAATATTTTCTGTTTATATGCCCCATCCTCTTCCGTATATATGGGATATCAAAGCGGTCGCCATTAAATTCAACCAGAACATCATAGTCCTTAATTAAGTCCTGAAAAACTCTTATCATCTCCGGCTCAGATGTTCCATCATCATTGAACAGCTGAATTATCTGCCATGTCTCACCATCAAAGATATTAATTCCGATTATATAGGTAAATGAGTAATCAGCCGAAAGACCTGTCGTCTCTATATCGAACATGCAGACCTTTTTATCCCCAAAGAAGTCACGGATATAATCATACTCTTTAACTTTCTCATATGAAATTGTCTCAACTATTTTTTCCATAGACAAGAGTTTAACACAAAAAAAGAGGATAGACAAACTATCCTCAAAAAATCCATTTGGTAAAATGGAGCAGGCGGGAATCGAACCCGCGTCCGAAAGCTCTTCCATTACGGTATCTCCCATCACAGTAAGTGATTTATCATTCCCTACGACGCACGCCCACTCACAGGCTTACGATTTCAGTAGCTTGTTATTCTTCCCTGACCTACAAGCTTTGGTCCGGAAGTGCTCCGTCTATTTGATGCCAGACACTTGCGCAACGGACGACGCCAGGCTGACAGCTGCACTTAGGCAGCGAGTGCTACTCTATCGTTAGCGTTTATATTTATTGAATGTTTTTACGTGGTCACCCTCCACGGATGGCTGCCCTAATTTCTAAACCCCCGTCGAAACCAGTACTACCCCTGGCTTGTCCTGAGACTTATCACTCAGCATCTTATTCTTTAACTTATTCTGCATCTTATTCTGAATCTTTTTCTATAGCTTATTCTATATCTTATTCTATAGCTTATTCTGAATCAGTTGCTGATGCATCTGTATATGTAGCACTGTTGAACTGATCAAGCTTCTTCTGAAGATCGTCATTAGTGCCAATACTGCTATACTTCTCATTCCAGTTCTTATCGAACCATCCTTCAAAATCTGATGAAGCGATTGTTGCATGTTTCTCCGCTTCTTCTTTCTGATATTTATAAAGTTTCTTTCCAAGAGGAATTCCTATAAGTGCACCGATACCAAGACAAACAACAAAAACTACAAGAGCTTTCTTAACTCTATTAAGTTTCATAGTCTTTTTACGGTTCTTTTTTTCCTCTTTATACTTATCTACTTTCTCCTGACTCATTGCCAATACCTCAAATCTATCTTATGTCGGGGCCTTTTATAGCCAACGACTATAATATACCAAAACAAGTATATAAATCAAGGACTTTTATAGTACTAAGCCTTCAAAGCCTTTATATTGCTATCTCTTCGGCTTGTATATATCAGCTTGTATTCTGCTATCCCTTCAGCTTAACTTTATAGTCCCTTTCAGCCTCTCTCTTCTGATTCTTCTTCATAAGATCAGCTCTCTTGTCATAAAGCTTCTTGCCTCGAGCCAGACCAATCTCGACTTTAACATGACTGCCACTAAAATAAACCTTAAGAGGTACTATGGTATATCCCTTTTCTTTGGTCTTCCCAATAAGCCTGTTAATTTCATATTTATGCAGAAGAAGCTTTCTCTTACGAAGTGGATCCTTATTGAAGATATTTCCCTTCTCATAAGGATTGATGTGCATCTTATTGATATAAACCTCACCCTTATCAATAGATACATAAGCCTCTTTAATACTGCAGTTCCCCTGTCTAAGTGACTTAACTTCAGTACCAGCCAGTTCAATTCCAGCCTCAAAGGTATCATCTATGAAATAATCATGGTATGCCTTTTTGTTATTTGCTATTAATTTAGTTCCATGTTCTTTCGCCATTTTAAAAATCTTTCTATTTATATCTATTTATATCTATTTATATCTTTTTATATCTTTTTATATCTATTTATATCTTTTTATATCATTCTATATTTTTATATATTTCTTTATCTTTCTTAGGAATAGTATCATTTATACAACAATATATCAATCAACCATTATTATAAAATGAAATTAATATCCTAAGACATCAGTCAACAAACACAAAGTCAATCACTCTATCTATTTTATCACATCTAACAAGCTTAACCCTGCACTTATCTCCAAGCTTTAGAACCTTGCCAGTTGTCTTTCCTACCATTTCGAACTTGTCTTCATAGTAGGTATAATAATCATCATCCAGCGCCGCGACACTTACCGCACCTTCCACTGTGTTTGGCAGTTCAACAAAAATGTTCATATTGGTAAATCCAGAGATAATACCCTCAAACTCTTCACCTAAATGATTGGACATATATTCAATCTGCTTAAGCTTTATAACATCTCTTTCAGCATCTACAGCTCGTCTTTCCTTCTCAGAATTATCCACTGAAACCTTTGGAAGGAGCTTTGAATAATACTTGATTCTATTTTGTGTCAGCTCTCCATGAAGATTTTCTTTTATAATCCTATGAATCTGAAGATCAGGATATCTTCTGATTGGTGAAGTAAAATGGCAGTAATACTTGCACGCCAGTCCAAAATGGCCAATACAGTCTGTTGCATATCTCGCCTGCTGCATAGAACGAAGTGTCATCTTGGTAAGAAGCGCCTCATATGGTTCGCCCTTAATACTATTCAGAAGTTTCTGGTACTCCTTTGGATGAATATTATCACGGCTGACTTTGAAATATTTTCCAAAATTCTTCATGGTTTCTCGAAGCATATCTACTTTTTCAGCTACAGGAGTCTCATGAACTCTATATTCAAATGGTATCTCAGCCCAGTAGTATTCTTCGGCAACTGTCTCATTTGCCATGAGCATAAAGTCTTCGATTATTTTTGTGGCACAGTTCCTGTCATATGGATGAATATCTACTGGAACGCCATTTTCATCTACTACGATCTTTGTCTCAGCAACATCAAAGTCTATAGAGCCTCTCTTCTCTCTTGCCGCACGAATAATCTCAGAAAGTTCAAGCATCCGTCTGAACATTGGTATTAGATAATCATATCTTTTCATCAAAGCATCGCAAGTTCTTGAAGGATCCTCTTCTGCAATTTCAGGATGCACTTCCTTTCCTTCTAGGATAGTTGCTACATCAGTATAGTTCATGCGCTCATTTACATTTATAAGCCCTTCAACTATCTCGTGATTAATGACCTTTCCACTTTCATCAATATCCATAAGACATGAAAGGGTCAGTCTATCTACATCATGATTGAGAGAACAGATTCCATTTGAAAGCTTATGTGGAAGCATTGGGATAACACTGTCCACCAGATAGTTGCTGGTTCCTCGGCGAAGTGCCTCCTTATCCAGCGGTGACTTCTCCGTCACATAGTTAGATACATCAGCAATATGAACGCCAAGATGATAGATACCATCTTCGTAAGACAGGGATATAGCATCATCCAGATCCTTTGCGTCCTCACCATCTATGGTAACAGTATCAAGCTTACGGAAATCTCTTCTTCCCTTCTTCTCTTCCTCAGAAACCTCATCCGGCACACTATCCAGCTGCTGTTCTACGTCATCAGGAAATTCAACAGGAATGCCATAGGTCTTAACTACCTGAAGTATATCCGTCTTCGGGTCATCGATATGTCCGATAACTTCAATAACCTTGCCCTCAGGAGATTTCTTTGCATCGCCGTAATCCTGCAGTTCTACGATTACAAGACTACCTGTCACAGCATTATGGCTGGCATGTGCTGGAATGTAGATATCGTCAGCTATCTTCTTATTGTTTGGAATAACAAAGCCGTAACCTGACGCAGCCTGAAATACACCAATAAGCTGAGTTGTATTACGAGAAAGAATTCTGGAAATTCTCGCTTCCTTCCTAGGACCTGAAGACTTCTGAGTCAAGGCGATAAGAACCTTGTCACCATGAAACGCATTTAACGAATCCTTCTCAGGCACAAAGAAATCTTCATCATAGCCCTCGACTGTTACAAAACCAAAACCTCTTCTGGTGCTGGAATAAATTCCAACCAGCATATCCTTTGGAGGAAGCATATAACGCTCGTTCTTGGTTTTGATAAGCTTCACGTCATCACATAGACGATTCAGGAGATTAAGCATGTCCTCTCGCCTGCCATCTTCTATCTCGTATACCTCGCACAGTTCTTTGAATTTCAGCGGACGGTAATTCGGTGAAGACATACGTTCTTTGAAGGATTCAAAGAGTTCTAATTCTTCATCTGTATATTCAATTGTACTGTTTTCGTTATTATTCATATATTTACCTGTTATTAATTATTCTATTATTTTTTTAATTTCTTTTCTTGACTTCTATAATAAATTCTATGTTTTTAAATAAGATTCTTCGCTACGCTCAGAATGACACTGGCAAAATTTATTCATTTAATTATCATATATCAATTGTGCCATAAGAATATAGTATATGCAAATGTTCTCAAAAAAATATCACTACATTTCAAATAATACATCACTACAGATTTTTTATTTGAAGAGTAGTTTATCTGAAAAAATAAAAAGTGCTTACTCAGAAAGCAAGCACTTTGATTTCTTAATTATTCAAGATAACTTAATTCACACGAACTTATTACTTTTAATTATTTCTAATTACATCCATTTAGAACTAAGAATTGCAGCGATGATGATGAACAGCGCACCAAGTATTGCTGTAGCCTTCTGAATTCTTGCTTCCTTT
>CACZRU010000007.1 GCA_902783605.1 uncultured Lachnospiraceae bacterium | reverse complement strand
TAACAAAGATGGAATCAAGGAAGAATTGCTGAGCGAAATATCTATTAGAGATAACCAGCAATTTAAAGATATTAACTTCAATTGTCTCTACGATCTACGCGAAACATATAATACTTATTTTCCTGGTAAAGATTTAAGACTTCTTTTAGCCGGTCCTGTTTATAGCGGTCGAGAAACGCAGCTATTATATTTCTGGAAGACCTCTCTAGAAAATAGCTGCGAGCTCGTTTTTTTCATTCCAACCAATGAAATATATGATGAACGACCATTTGATTATATATTTACAACATATCTTTCTGGAATATACGGAAAGTCCACTGAACGACCTACAGATATTTTCAAAAACTTTGTAAGGGAGTATGGAACTAAATATAAGATCACGATCGTTTTAAGTGATTACGATGCTATAAACCCAGACATCAAAGAACAATTCGACCAAGTGTTTATTAATCCTATCACAGCATTAAACAATACCGATATAATTATCAGACTTCGAACTGTTCGTCCAGTCTGGTCCATGGTATATTTAAATACAAAAGCCGAGGGAGTTCATAAAAACACCGTTGTCAGGATTCTGAAAAAACATAAAATTGATGCATATGATAACCAGACAATATTATCATTTTACAAATCCCCATGGGCACTAAAACTATTAATGGATAACATTATCGACGCCTCTGATAGTTCCTCCAGTGATTCTGTCAAATCACTCACACAAGGAATACTTATCAAGAGAAGCATCTCTAAGATGGAAGAAAAACTCAGCTTAGGAGAAAAAGAAAGAGCAATTCTCGCCTATGCCGTCCACATCCTTCTTCCTCAGATTGAAATAATGGAAATAAAGGATAAAAATACTATTCTGGATTCTATAGGCGAAATAATTGAAGAAACCATAACCAAGATTAAATCTTCTGAGTGCTATGCAATTGAAGATTATTATGACGATGACCTCTCAAAGACCAAACTATACAAAATGTTTATCAAAAAACCGCTTATTGATAAACTTGGACTTTTAAAAGAAGCAGATATTCAAGGAGAGACAAAACTGCTGTGGCAGTCTTCTTCCTCAACCCTTGGAAATTATTTCTATGCCAATGGTCTTAAAAATCTGGCAACCAACGATATGAAAGATGATTTTATCAGATGTATAATGTCCAATATAAACCTTGTAATCCCTTTAGATACTCCTACAAAAATTGACAAGGCTGATACACAGCAGATTGTAAAGGTTTATGACAGACTAGAGTATTTCATCAATTTAATTGATGAAGAAAAATCCAAAAACAGATCATCTGCTAATAAAACGTATATAAACCTGACAGAGGAATTAACCGATAAATACCCAGAACAAATAGCCTACACCTATATATCCCTTGCTATGATTAATGAATTCTGGGGAAATGAAGATGAAAAGTTCAAATACGCCAATAAGGCCCTTGCGATATTTAATGCTTATAATGACATAATAGATGACCCATTTTACAAAGCAAAATACTTAAACAAGATGGGATACTTTATTGTAAAAGCACCAGTACAAGAAATGAATCCTATCGATATATTTAATGATGCTGTCGCACTTATAGAAAATAATGAGGATTTTATGTCCCAACATGAACTATCCAGAATCTACGGAAATATGGGCGCGCATTTTCTTCACAATAAGGAATATGATGATGCCATGAAATGGCACCAGGAATCTCTTGAAACAAAGAATAAGTGTGAAGATTTATACGAAAATGAAAAACAAAGAAAAATGCTAAAAGAAAGCTTAAGAAGAAGCATGATATGTATTGCTACTGATTACTACTACCTTGAAGAATATGATGAGTCCATAAAATATAATGAGAAAAGTATTGTTATTGGTAATGAGAATAATCTACCACTAACATATGAAGGATATATACGCAAGATTGGCAGTACTATTGCATACTATAATTCCAAAAAAGGATTATGGAAAAGGAAAAACGCAAAAGAATTACTGGATACACTGAAATTTGTACTGATTGAGTTAGATCCAAAAAGCAAAAAAGAACAAAACTATATCTATGATCATACGCAAAAAATTCTGGAAGCTATTAAACCTTTGATAGCTCCAGGAGATAATTACTATAAAGAGCTTAAAGAATTGGGAGAATCAATCGAATCAACCATAAATAAAAACACATATCAGAACCAAACTAAAATTGCAGAAATATTTGAGGAGGACAATGCAAATGAGTAACATATTAAGATTTATCTGTCCTGAATGCGATAAAACTAAAGAAACTCGAAGAGATGAAATAATACAGCAGATGGCTAAATGGGTTAATTCTGAAGCCCTAAGCACCATGGTTTCTGCTTTTGGAAAGGAGATTCCAAACCTGCCATTAAGAGAGAAAATAGAATGGCTCAACGAGTTTGCCAATGAATGGGACTATCGAAAAAAACAGGCAAATCAGGGAGAAAGGTGGAACGTAACTGAGGATCCTATTGCTCAAACTAACAGCACTATCATTCTTGAATGCACTAAAGAATTAGGATTATATGATATCGACTTCCCTCTTGAAGTTCCTGATTATATACTTCCACTCGGAGGAGCTCGTCTTTCAAACTATGCCCGACCAGAAAAGGCAAAAGAGATAATTGATAAGATGGATATTCAAAGCAAAACCATTGTAGCCCTCTCTGGAACAAGACCGATCAATGAAGTTGAACGACCATTTCTCGAAGAATATGCACCTGATGCAGCAACCGAATACGAAGCAATATCTCAGGGAATGGAGAAGGTTTTTACACTAACTGAAGGAAAATATTCAGAAGAACACTCTCGAAACGAAAATATTAATCTCGAATGGGCGCTCAGAGAATATGATGAAAAATATAATGGCAGTAAGATTATCTCTCTTGCAGCTCCAAGTACAGATCCAGCAAGAAGAGCTAACAGTCAAGATACATTCATGTTCTTCTTAGAGAAATTCAACATTACAAAGGGCGACCGACTCCTGCTGGTAACCTCCTGCATCTACGTTCCTTTCCAGCTCCTTAGATTTATGGATCTTGCAATCGAGAAAGAATTCTATGTAGATTGTATTGGTATAAAGAACGATGACAAGAAGGGAACCGCATTTAGCCAGACTACAAACTACTGTCAGGAGACAAAGGCTGCTATAAATGCGATAAAGTCTTTGGCAGATAAGTGGGATATATAAATTTGCCAT
>CACZRU010000006.1 GCA_902783605.1 uncultured Lachnospiraceae bacterium | reverse complement strand
TCGAACAGCTCCTTTGGACGATCCATATAATACCTATCACAGGCCATCATCCCCTTAACCCTAGTCATAAGCAGATACTGATACCTTCCATCGGTTTCATAGCATATCACCTTCGGCGCAGGAATCTTTCCCTCGAGCCAGCGCATCATTTCAACCGAAGAATCATTTTCGGCACGAAATTTCTGAACCTTGAGAACCATATCGTCAAAAATCATAATCTCTGAATCAGATTTGCCGATGTCATCAATCTCGTAGGATTTACCTTCAATTAACTTCTGTATTTTTTCAGGAATAATATAATTCATCTAGTTTTTCCTTCATTATATATCTCTTTTTTAGTTCTCTTTATTTTTCACAACATATTTCATATTATATTTCACAACATATTTCACAATATATTTCATATCTTATTTCGCATCACATTTCACAGCAAATTTCACAATATATTTCATTTTCCAATTTGATCATCTATAACACAATGATCACAAAGCCATAATACCAAATAAACTAAATATATACAATGAACCCCCCTCATTATTGACAGAATTACCTTTAATTCTGACACCAATTATTCTCGCCTGGGAACACACACAATCACCCAAAACAAGGATGACCTCTCGGAAGGCCAAAAAACGAGGGCCGAAAAAAGAAAACAGGTTTATTATCTGAGAGGGCAATAAACAAACTCAGCCTCTCAAAAAACACAAAAAAGGGCAGCCTTTCAGATTAAGACCGCCCCATGTTTTAGACATGTTATTTATTTCTTTCCTTATTATATATCAGGATTATATACGTCAGAATAATCTACATCCGATTACTGCATCTCTACAGCTTTCTGGAAATATCTGCGCAAGCTTCCATTGCATCTATCAGACCTGCTCTAAAGCCTTCCTGCTCCAGAACCTTTACAGCCTCAATTGTAGTTCCAGCAGGTGAACAAACCATATCCTTAAGTTCACCAGGATGCTTTCCTGTCTCAAGAACCATCTTTGCACTTCCAAGTACAGCCTGTGCAGCAAATTTATAAGCCTTTGCCCTAGGCATTCCAAGCTTTACAGCTCCATCAGCCATTGCTTCTATCATCATAAATACATAGGCAGGTGAACTTCCCGAAACAGCCACAACACTGTCCATCAGATTCTCAGGAACAACCTCTGCCTCACCAAATGAAGAAAGAATTTCCAAAGCCTTCTTGGTTTCTTCCTCTGTAACAGTTGGAGCTGGGCTTACACCTGTCATTCCCTCTCCAACAAGAGCTGGTGTATTTGGCATTGTTCTTATAATCTTCAGTTCACGGCCAAATGCTTCGTTATACCATGCAATAGACTTTCCTGCGACGATAGATATTATCAGCTGATCATCCTTAAGTTCATCCTTTATCTCAGCTGCCACAACAGGAATAACCTGTGGCTTTACAGCAAGAAGTACAATCTCAGAAGATGAAACAACTTCCTTATTATCAGCTGTAACATTTATTCCAAATGACTGAGATGCCTTATCTCTTTCTGCCTCAACTGGTGATGAGCATATAATATCCTGACCTGCAATTATTCCTTTTTTTATAATTCCACCGATTATGGCACTAGCCATGTTTCCGGCACCTATGATACCTAACTTCATGAGCATATCTCCTTGATTAAAAATTTTCTCTATTTAATAATCCTTAACTATTAAAAATTCCTATCTATTATATGCCGCCATGACTCGTAATACAATCCATAGTTTACTTATTATATTGTATTCAAGTTAACTTACGCTTTTTTCTTTCAATCACTATCTTTCTGATGATCCAGAATATATCCAGCGCCAAAACCACAACAAACAGCACCCAGATTATCTTCACAAAAACGTATATATCTTCATATACTGCAACAGCTTTTCCCGTAAATACCTCAGCATAGAACACCTTATTATAATCCATACCAAGGTTAATCTCTTTATAGGAAACATCTCCATATGGATCCGTTACAATGCTCCATCCATCTACGGTCGGTTTAAAGAGAGCAACACCATTTTCTATTGCACTCATGCCCTGCATACGGTAATTCAGATCAACTATCTCTTCCCAATCCCAGGATGGATTAATAAAGAGATTTGTCCTATCATCCATATCCAGCAAGTACTCTGAAAATGTTGCATCATAACAGATAGTATATGATACCATGCACTCCTGGCCGTCAATCGTAACCTGATTACATGGGATTACTCCATTTCCTGCAGTGTATTCATCTTCAACCACTGGAATCAGATTAGTCTTTAAATAATTAGAGAGATATTCCCCCTCATTACTTATTAACACTGCTTTATTAAGATAATTATTATCATCGGAACTTACATCCAGACATATAAGAATATAAATATCATTTTCTTTCGCCAATTCTTCGGCATATTCCAACAAATATTCTTCTTCTTTATGGGAAACGATAAATGCCTCTTCAGCATATGCTATCAGCTTAGCTCCACCTGCTGAAGCCTCCTTGACTGTTCTACCCAAATATTTAATATTTTCATTCTGATCAGGATCTTCAAGAGACGGGTCCTCATAATATGTTTTTTGAGGACCTGAGGCATAGGCCATAGGAATACTTTTATCTGTACCTATTGCTAACATAAACCTTGCAGTTCCCCAGATCATAATAGCAAGAAAAATACTGAGAGCAGTAAAGCCACAGACTCTCATCTTCATATTATCCTTTTTGAGTATTATATATATGACGATTGACGGAATAAATGCGACGATAAATGTAATAAACACATCACCAAAAACAGATACACTTTGGATAAGCGGTTTATTACCAAACTGCGTCAAAGAAAGATTGAACTGTTTTCCTAAAATAAAGCTTTCCATGATAATTCTCGCGATTGGGAAAGCCATAACTTTTAGAACACCGAAACCAAAACTTTTATTGCCATATTTCAGATAAAAACGATCAACCAAATATGGGACAAAGGTGGCAAATGCAACCCATACAATGAGAGCTGCTGATATGAGATCATAATATAAGCTTACTCCACCAAGAAATCCCATATAGCGAATTTCGTATCCAAGCAAATAAACAAAAGAAACTAAAAACCAGTCCCTTTTCTTTTCAATTGTTCTAATAAAGAAAAGAAAGCACGCAATATAAATCCACGGAGAAACGACATATAACAGGTCGTCCTCCGTGTTAACTGAAGGCAAAATAAATTCTAGAAATCCAATAATAACTAATGAATATCTTAATATTATGTGCTTTTTACTCTTCTGCATTTTCTTCCAAATAATTCACAATATCCTGAACTGTTCTAAGTGATGGGATGACACGATCAGGTACCTCAATATCAAATTCATCCTCAAATGCGGCAACCACATTAATTACATCAAGTGAGCTGAGACCTAAATCATCAACAAGCGTACTCTCAAGTGTAATTTCTGCATCATCCCCCGCAAAGTCACTAAGAATTTCTACTGTTCTGTCAAACATTTTCTACACCTCCATAATTTTAAATATTTTTTAACAATAGTTATTATAAAATAATTATTGTTTAGGTACATTTTTATATCTTACTATTTTTTTGCTGGTATTTTTGATAAACTCTTCTTCTCTCAGCTTAACAGATGCTATCTGTTTATAAACCGGACGGCCCTCATTTACCTTTTTAACCAATTCATCAAAATATTCCTTATTTCCCATATATTCTTCTTCAGGGAATATCTCAGCAACAATCTTGGAATCCAGTTCGTAAACTAACACTTCATTTACGCCCGGATCTATCTGAATATCTCCCTCAAGCTCTTCCGGCGAAATATTTTCTCCATTACTAAGGATGATAAGATTCTTCTTTCTTCCCGTCAAGAACAGGAACCCATCATCATCAACATATCCAAGATCTCCAGTAGAATACCATCCATCCTGAAGAACCTCACTCGTTGCTTCCTCATCTCCATAGTAGCCCTGCATAGTAACTGGACCCTTGAACTGAACTTCACCTTCTGGTGAAATTCTTGTTTCAGTTCCAGGTACCACCTGACCAACACTGCCATCCTTCTTGAAGTAATTTCTGTTTATCGCAACACAAGGAGAACATTCAGTAGTACCATAACCATTAAGTATCTCTATTCCAAAATCTCTAAATTCCTGTACATAAAATGGTCTAAGAGGAGCTCCGCCGCAGATAATGTACTTAAGATTTCCACCAAAGATATCCAGGATACTTCTAAACATGTGTCTTCTCTTATCTATACCGACCTTAAGCATAAGATTACACATCTTCTTGCCCTTCTCAACCTTCTGTTTCTGACCGCTCTTCTCGATTCCATCCATAATTCTCTTATAGAATACTTCGATGAACATAGGCACAAGCATGATGACATCCGGCTTAGCCTCAACCATATCTTCCTTAACTCTCTTAAGACTCTTATTAAGGAAGATACTGACTCCATAATTATATGCCATGAGAACTGCAACATTCAGGCCAAATGTGTGATGGAATGGAAGTACAACCAGGCTGGTCTTTCCTTCTGGATCAAACATGGCTGAAGCTGAATTGATCTCAGATACGATATTTCCATGACTGAGAACTACTCCCTTGCTTCTTCCTGAAGTACCGGATGTAAAGAATATAGCAGCCATCTCATCAGCCTCTGGAATAGCTGGTTCATATTTTCCAGCATCTACACTCTCCGAAGATTTCTGCAGTTCCTTCAATGTCATAGACTGAATATCTTTAACATTTTCCACTAGGTCACTATA
>CACZRU010000005.1 GCA_902783605.1 uncultured Lachnospiraceae bacterium | reverse complement strand
TGGTGTCATTCTGAGCGAAGCGAAGAATCTTATTAACAAGAAAGGTAACAAGCTATACATGGAAAAACTTAAAAATTCCGACACCCACCATTTGAACTACTTTTATTATGGTGTTCCATTTACAGGTAGTTTGGGCGGGCTTTATGGAATGCAGTATAAAATAAGCAGAGATCCGATGGTAAATATCTTTTATGATGCTAAGGAAAGAGAAAATCCGGATGCCTGTCTGCTTGGAGAGGTCTGGAGAGGACCGCTGGCCCATGATAATGTGGACCCGGAAGAAATAACTTCTAAAAAGTTTGAGTTTACCGATGAGGGTAAGGAAGAACTGGTAAACTGGCTAAATGAAATATATGAGAAAGAGTACAAGAGATGAAACAGACGATTATAGATAATTGGGATACTATCATGCATCTGCTCGAGACAAACTATGATATGAGCAGAGTTATAGTAGATACTTGGATTAGGACCTTGACTGTAGACAGAGTTGAAGGGAATATGGTTTATATGTATGTTCAGCCGTCCAGAGGAAAGCATGGGGTTGAATATATTAGGTCAAAAGGATATGACATGTTTCTTATATCCGCTATCATGGAAGTGCTTGGAACAGCAGATCTTGAGATAGAAATAGATGAGATGGGTGCCGACAATAGTTCCAAAGATAATGGTTATACAGATAAGAACTATTACGCAAGAATGGTTCAGGAGCTTGGACTGAAGAATGAATATACCTTCGAAAATTTTGTCGTTGGTGATTCCAATAAGATGGCATATGTTACATGTACTGCCGTTGCAGATCTGCCAGGACAGTCCCACCTGAATCCTCTATTTTTGTATGGTGAATCGGGAGTTGGAAAGACACATCTGATTCAGTCAATTGCACATTATATTCTGCAGCATAGTCCACAGCTGAAGGTGCTCTATGTTCCAGCTGAGAGATTTGTAAATGATATCGTTACATCGATTCAGCAGAGAACAACAGATACAGTTAAGGAAAAGTATAGAAGAGTAGATGTACTTATAATAGACGATATTCAGGAGATTATAGGAAAAGAAGCTACACAGACTGAGTTCTTCAATACCTTCAATGAACTTCATTCTGCAGGAAAGCAGATTATTCTTTCATCGGATAAACCACCTTCAGAAATGAAGACTCTTGAGGATAGACTTCGTTCAAGGTTTGAGTGGGGTGTGCCGATTGATATTCACGAGCCAGATTATGAGACTCGTATGGCAATCCTTAAGAATAAGGCAGAAAAGAAGAAGCTGACAGATATTCCTGACGATGTATTTGTTTATATTGCAGAAAATATTGTCACGAATGTTAGAGAACTAGAGAGTGCTCTTAATACACTGTATGTTTATAGAAGTCTTGATAATAAGGAAGTTACACTGGAGCTGGCACAGACTATCCTCCGCGATCTTATGTCCAAGGACGCAAAGCAGGAGATAACTCCAGATGTAATTATGTCAGTAGTTGGCGAACATCTGGGGGTATCGGTAGATGACATTAAGTCTAAGAAGAGAACTCAGAGCATAGCCCAGGCTAGACAGATTTCCATGTACCTCTGTCGTGCGCTTACTGATAAGGGGCTGAAGGATATTGGTGAAGCTCTTGGAGGAAAGGACCACAGTACAGTTATAAATGGTATTAAGAGGGTTGAAGAAAAGATGAAGGTGGACAAAGAATTTGACGCCCAGCTGGATATCATTAAGAAGAAAATTGGTGTATAGATAACAGATAAAGAATAGATAAAGAATAGATAAAGAACAGATAAAAATATATGTAATCTGATTCTTATTGTCATTCTGAGCGTAGCGAAGAATCTTAATAATATAGGTCATGAATATGACAAAACATATCATCTATATGATATAAAAAAATGTGCTGAAACTTTATATTAATCTTATAGAAGTTAGATAGAAATTAGAACGGAAAATTTGATTATTTTGAAAATCTTGCAGTATATGAATTTGATATATTGTGGATTAGAATAATCAAGCTTTGAAAAGAGTTCATAAGGAGGCTACATCTATAATGAGAAAGAAGTTTACAAAGGCAGCAGCAACAGTACTTGCAGCAGCAATGCTGGCATCTAGTCTTACAGCTTGTGGAAAGACAGAGGCAGATAACTCCGGAGAGGATCAGTCGGCACCAGCTGCTACAGAAGCTGAAGCAGAGTCAGATGCTACAGCAGCAGATGCAACAACAGCGGAAGCTGTAGATACAAGTGCAACAGATGTATCAGAGGATGAGATTGAAGTGCCTGAAGGCTTTCACCTTGTATGGCATGATGAGTTTAATGGAACAGAACTGAATGAGGATGACTGGAATCGTGAGAAGCACCAGGTTGGCTGGGTTAACCATGAACTTCAGGAATATATTCCAACGGATGAATACTCATTTGTCAAGGACGGTAACCTTGTTATTCAGCCTGTTAAAACAGTTGATGAAGACGGAAAGGTTTCTTATGCATCAGGCCGTGTAAATACACAGAATAAGCATGATGTTAAGTACGGAAGATTTGAAGCACGCATTAAGTTCCCTCAGGGAAAGGGATACCTTCCAGCATTTTGGATGATGCCACAGGACGAGGATTACTATGGTCAGTGGCCAAAGTGTGGAGAGATAGATATCGCAGAGGTACTTGGCGACAGCACAAATATGAACTATGGAACAGTTCACTATGGTGAGCCACATAATCAAAATCAGGGAACATATACACTTGCAAGTGGTGACTTTGCAAATGAGTTCCATGTATTTGCTGTTGATTATGAGCCAGGTGTAATTAAATGGTATGTTGACGGTGAGCAGTACTATGAAACCAGCGATTGGTTCTCAAAGTGGCCAGGATCGACTGAGAAGCCATATCCTGCACCATTTGACCAGCCATTCCATGTAATACTTAATGTTGCAGTTGGTGGAGATTGGCCAGGTGATCCAGATGAAACAACTCCTTTTGATGAGAAGGGCGCTATGTATGTAGACTATGTTCGTATCTATCAGAAGGAAAGCTATGACGAAAATGTTGAGAAGCCGGTTAAGGTTCTTGAGATGAGAGAACCAGATGAGACGGGTAACTTTATCCATAACTCAGACTTTGCAGAGGCTGAGGACCTGACAGATGATGTTGACTGGAAGTTCCTTGAGCTGAATGGTGGAAAAGGTTCAGCTGAGATAAAGGACAATGAGATTATCATTTCTACAGAGGACTTTGGTTCAGAGGAATATTCAATTCAGCTTGTACAGCCAGAGATGCCGATGGAAGAGGGCTGCAAGTATAAGTATTCATTTGAGGCTTATGCTGAAGAAGACAGGAAGATGAAGGCTGCAGTAACTGCACCTACAGCAAACTGGATTAGATACTTCCCAGACACATCCGTAGATCTTACAACAGACTGGCAGACCTTTGAGTTCGAGTTTGACATGAAGGAAGAGAGCGATGATAAGGGCCGTGTAGAGTTTAACATGGGTAATCAGGGCTCAACTGCAACAATACATATAAGAAATGTACGACTTGAGAAAGTCGAGTAATATGCAAGATGCACCAATAAAATTTGAGGGGTACAGAATATGAAAACATTCAAAGGCTACATGCATGGAATCAATCTTGGAGGCTGGCTCTCTCAGTGTGATCACACAAAAGAGAGATATGATACATTTGTTGTTGAAGATGATATCAAGAAAATCAGTGAATGGGGACTAGATCATATAAGAGTTCCTATCGACTATGAGTTGGTTGAGGATAAGGAAGGAAACTACCTCGAGGAAGGCTTCGAATATATTCAGAAGGCTATTGACTGGGCAGGGAAGTATGGACTGAATATGGTCTTGGATCTGCACAAAACCTTTGGCTTCAGCTTTGATGAAGGCTATGCTGAGACAGGATTCTTTGACAATGAGTTTTATCAGGAAAGGTTTTATAAGCTGTGGGAACAGCTCTCCAGTAGATTTGGTAAGTATTCAGACAGACTCTGCTTTGAGATTCTAAATGAAGTTACAGATAAGGAATACTGCGAGAAATGGAACAGTATCTCCACTGAGTGCATTAAGAGAATCAGGAAAAATGCTCCAGATATCAAGATACTTCTGGGTGGATATTACAACAACAGTATCGAAGCACTTAAGGATCTGGCGCTTCCATATGATGAAAATATAGTATATAACTTCCACTGCTATGAGCCACTTATCTTTACACATCAGGGTGGTTATTGGGTTCCAGGAATGAATGTAGAGTTCAGAATGCCATTTGAAAGTACTTATAAGCAGTATGGAGAATATACAGATCAGAATCTTGATAGATATGCAGAAGGCTTTTCACAGTATGAGCAGGATGCAGTAATTGGCACCGAGTATTTTGAAAATATGGTGGCAGAAGCTGTTCGAGTAGCAGAGGAAAGAGATGTTGAACTGTATTGCGGTGAATATGGCGTAATCAATCTTGCAACTGCCGAGGATACTCTTAAATGGTTTAAGATGATCTGCTCAGTATATGATAAGTATGGAATCGGCCGTGCTGCATGGAACTATAAGGAGATGGACTTCGGCTTTATAGATGACCATATGAAGGATGTTCTGGATGATGTCCTGAAAGTAATCTAAGAGCAAACTAAGAAAAAAATAAACTAAGATTATACTGAGAGTAATATAGAATAATCAGAAAGAATTATATATCGGTATCGATAGTTAGATGTTATCTGACTATTTGAGACCGGTATATTTTTATGTAAAAAATGAATCTGTCCCTAAATACATATGTGCAAAATGGACCTGTCCCCAAATACATCTTAATAAAAAAGTAGTTTCCTTTAAGGTTTCTTTAAGGTTTGAAGATTTTTTTGGTAAGGAACGGCTGGTATGATAGACACATAAAAGAAAACAAGTTACTCACACAGAGTTTTTTAAAGGTGAAAGGAGAATGGATATGTGGAGTAGGAAGGATTTAAAAGAGAAGGCAAAGAAAGCTTTCAAAGCAAATTATTGGAAGAGTGTACTGGTAGGACTTATTCTTTCAATCGTTGTTGGTAGTGCATCGGGGACATTTTCATCCCCTTCAAGTTTTTCGAGCTTAAATCGTTCAGATGAGAGTATATATGATGATGAGTTTTCATTTGACCCAAGCGATATGATTGAAGAAAGCGATGATGATCTAAGTGTTGAAGAAGACGATGATACACTAACGATTTCAGATGGTAGTACATCCTACACAGTTACACCAGATGGAATGACAATTGAAACTGAAGATGGTACAGAAACAACAGAGTTCACAGAGACAGATAGAGAAGGCGCAATCGCAGCAACTATCGTAATCGGTGCAATCGTATTTATCATTTGTTTAGTAGCAATAGCATTTGGAATCGTTATTGATGTATTTGTTCTTAATCCACTTGAGCTTGGATGCAGTAAGTTCTTCGTTAAGAATACAGAAGAGCCAGCAAGTCTTAAAAATATAGTATTTGCATTTGAAAATGGTTATAAGAACATTGCAAAGATTTTATTCTTTAGAGATCTGTATATTGTACTGTGGTCATTACTTTTCGTAATCCCTGGAATAATCAAGAGCTATGAGTATAGAATGATTCCTTACATTCTTGCAGATAATCCAAATCTTAGCAGGGATGCAGCATTTGAACTCAGCAGAAAGATGATGACTGGAAATAAGTGGAGAGCATTTGTACTTGATCTTTCATTCATCGGATGGCACATTCTTTCAGCATTTACATGTGGAATACTTTCAATCTTCTATGTATCACCATATGTTTATGCAACAAATGCAGAGCTTTATCAGGCACTTAAGGGAAACATGGTTGATGGAACAGCATCAGTTGAAACAACAATTGATAGTACAGTTGAAAATGCATAAATCTAAACCATAACTATATATCACAAAGATACACAGGATCAGCAGACTTCGAAGTTGAGGTTTGCTGATTTTGTGACATTGAGATTGTTTAGTACTAGTTAGCTCATTTAAAGAAGGAATGCATCTTCTACAAATAAGAAGGAATCTTTTCTTCTATAGTTGACAATTGTTTGATATTGAATGAAAATATTGAACTGGATGTATTCAGAATAAGTTATAAGAATAATCTTCTAGAATAATCTTTTAGAATATTTTTTTAGAATAATCTTTTAGAATAATCTTTTAGAATAATCAGGGGGAATAGAAAATGGGATACAAAATTTTAATTGCAGATGACGAAGCGGAAATCAGATCACTACTCAGGCTGTATCTTGAAAATGATGGTTATACCGTTATTGAAGCGAAGGACGGTGCCGAAGCACTAATCAAGGTGAAGGAACAGTCGCCGGATCTTTGTGTTCTGGATATTATGATGCCAGAAATGGACGGATACCAGGTACTTAGAAAGATTAGAGAGACAAACAATATTCCGGTTATTATTCTTTCAGCCAAGGATGCTGATTCAGAAAAAATATTGGGACTTAATCTTGGAGCAGACGATTATATATCGAAACCATTTAACCCGCTTGAGGCGGTGGCAAGGATCAATTCAAATCTCAGAAGATTTTACAGCCTAGGTGCAAATGAGGTTAAGGCGGAAGTAATTAAGGTCAGAGATCTGGAGTTGAATCCTGAATCCTGCTCATTAAAAAAAGGTGGAACGACAATAGAACTGACTTCTGTTGAGTATAGAATTATGGAGCTCTTTATGACTCATCCGGGAAGAGTATTTACTAAGCAGCAGATATATGAAACTGGCTGGGGGGATGAGTATTTTATTGCAGATAATAATATCATGGTTTGTATCAGCAAGCTTCGTGCAAAGCTGTCGGATGATCCATCGGAATATATTAAGACTATGCGTGGCTTGGGCTACAGGCTAGAGGCGTAAAATATATCAAAAAAAGGTTTGACTTGGCAGGGGACTTAATCTTGGGAAATATCAGTGAACTAAAATCATACATCATTAAAAGATTTATAGCGATAATAATCATACTAAGTTTTGTAGAGTACGCAAACATGTCATTTATCAGGCGTACGGTTATTTCTTTTGTTGTTAAAATGTTTTTCGAGGGACAGAGTGTAGATGATGTAACCTCTTATGGCATCATGATCGGTATGGTGCTGGCAATTGTGCTTATTGTACTGGAACTGCTCTGCATGCTCCTTCCTAAACAGATTGAGCCTTATATAGAAGGGTATATAAATCAGTTCCGCATATATATTGCTAAGGCTCTATTGAATTCTGATAGTAAGATTAATATCAGTAATGTAACGCTAAAAAAAGAGGTTTTACTATTATTTATTTTGCTTGGCATGTTCATTCTTATAATGCTTCCACTTATAATTGCAGCGCTATACTTTTCATCAGTGGTTTTGAAGGAGTTTAACGCAATTGAAGAGGCGGAAAAGAAGAAGCAGGAAGATTATGATAAGAGACGAAATCTGATGTTATCAGATATAGCTCACGATCTTAGGACACCGATTACAACGGTTTCAGGCTATGCCATGGCACTATCTGACGGAATGGTTGAGGAAGATAAAAAGCAGGAATATCTTGATGCGATTCAGGCAAAGTCAAAGAGGATGAGTGATCTTATAAACCTTCTTTTTGACTATGTGAAGCTGGATAGTGATGGATTTACCTTGGCCAAAGAAAGCTATGATGTCTGTGAACTTGTAAGAGAATGTGCGGCATTTCAGTATCAAGATATTGAAGATGCCGGGATGACTCTGGATGTTGATATTCCTGAAGAAGTAATAAAGGTTGAAGTGGACAAGCTCCAGTTTTCAAGGGTTGTAACCAACCTTCTCACAAATGCAGTGAGACACAATAAATCAGGCACAGATATAGGCCTATATGTAAATGAGGATGATGATGATAAACTTCGCATCATGGTTGCTGATAATGGTGATCTTATTCCAGAAGAGCAGGTGGTACAGATATTTGATCCATTTGTTATGGGAGATGAATCAAGAAGCACCAAGGGTGGAACAGGTCTGGGACTATCAATCTCTAAGAAGATAGTTGAAATGCATGGATTTAAAATAAAACTGGTACAACAGCCAGAGATAAAGAATAATCCTCTCGTGGCGAAGTACCAGAAAGCGTTTATAATTACAATAAAGCAGTGATATATACAGATGTTAAGCAGGTGTTTAAAAAGTTTCAGGATTTAATTCCGTAAAGTTACTTATTGATGCATAAACTCCGGGTCTTGTGATGAGACCGGAGTTTTTTGAATCTCCAGTTACAGCAATGATGTGGTGGATTCCGGCACTGTAGGCAGCCTTAACACCAGATTCACTGTCTTCAAATGCTACAATCTTATCTGCGGTAAATCCCAGTTTTTCGATAGCTGCAATATATAAGTCGGGATGCGGCTTGAGTGGTATATTTCCAGCTCCTATTACTACATCTTCCCACCTGAACCACCTGTCTAAGCCGAATCTTTCGAAGTACAGATTCATATTCTCAAGATTTGCTGTGCTTGCAATAGTCCTTTTAACCTGAGCCAGCAGGAGATAGTTGAGAAAACTTTCCAGACCTGGGGCTAACTGCAGGTCATCCTTAACGATGAGATTCCTGTATATTCTTTCCTTTTCTTCTGAGAACTGGTTGATCATGTTGTCAGTAAGCTCGTAGCCAAGAAAATGCTCCAGAATTTCCTTAGCAGTTTTTCCTACGATATAGTTCTTAACATCCTCGTCCGAAACTGGCTGCATGGCCAGATCTTCTATATACATCTTCCATGCCTTGTCATGATACTTACCGTCAAACAAGCATGTTCCATTAAAATCAAAGATTATGCCAATATCTTTATTCATGATAATCTCGCTTTCTAAGTAGTGTCTTAACGAATAATTACTCTATACTATAGCATAATTTATGTTATAATAGTTAGCGATTTTGTGTTTTGTAACATGTGTCTGCAGGCTGTTTGACAGGTGGCTAATGCATTAAGACTCATTATTTAGGAGGGAAAAATGAAGTATTATCTGGAGGACTTTCAGAAGGTCCTTGAAGAAGTTAAGTCAAATGAAAATGGACTTTCGGCTTCTGAAGTTGAGAAGAGAAAAGGGGAGTATGGAGAGAATAAGCTGGCTGAGAAAGAAAAGGAGAGTATAATTCACAAGTTCTTCAAGGAGCTTTGTGAACCAATGACAATCGTTCTTATCATAGCTGCTATCGTATCTGCAATTACTGCTGCAATAGCGCATGAGGGCTTTGCAGATGTGTTCATCATTCTAACTGTTGTTATTGTAAATGCAATTCTTGGTGTGTATCAGGAGTCAAAAGCTGAGTCAGCAATTGCTGCACTTCAGGAGATGTCTGCTGCTACCACAAAGGTTATCCGTGATGGACAGCTTCAGGTTATCAATGCCACAGAGCTGGTGCCAGGAGATATTATATCTCTGGAAGCAGGTGATGCAGTTCCTGCTGATGCTCGTATTATTGAGGCTGCGTCCTTAAAATGTGAGGAGGCTGCGCTGACTGGTGAGGCGGTTCCTTCTGATAAGACTGCAGACACGCTTTCAACAGGCGGAGCAACAGATGTTCCACTGGGTGACAGAGCAAACATGATCTACATGGGGGCTTCAGTTCAGTATGGAAGATGTAAGGCTGTTGTAACTGACACAGGTATGACCACGGAAATGGGTAAGATAGCCAATCAGCTTTCTGAGGCGGCAGACGATCAGACACCACTTCAGATTAAACTTGGCGAACTTTCAAAGATATTGTCTATAATGGTACTTGTTATCTGTGCTGTGATCTTTGCACTCAACATTGTACGTAATCTTGTTCGTGGTGATGGAGTAAATACAGAGTTCTTTATTGATACATTTATGGTTGCTATTTCACTTGCTGTTGCAGCTATTCCTGAGGGCCTTGCTGCTGTTGTAACTGTTCTTCTTTCTATCGGTGTTACGAAGATGTCCAAGAACAGAGCAATCATCAGGAAGCTTACAGCTGTTGAGACGCTTGGATGTACACAGATTATTTGTTCAGATAAGACAGGTACTCTTACACAGAATAGAATGACGGTTGTTCGTCATGTAACCGTTGCAACAGGAGAAACTTCTGTTGGTGACGATGGAAAGCTTCTAGGAGAGAATAAACTTCTGGTTCGTGGTATGGCTCTTTGCTCTGATGCAGAGTGGGAGACAGATAAGGCCGTCGGTGAAGCTACAGAATGTGCTCTTGTTACGGACGCTGCCAACTTTGCAATGAACAAGGGACAGCTTAAGGCTGACTATGAGAGAGTGGCAGAAGCACCATTTGACTCTCTTAGAAAGATGATGACAACTATTCATAAGGTAAATGTGGATGATGCACTTTGTCCTAAGGGGAGTATGATTCAGTTTACTAAGGGGGCTCCTGACTGTGTTCTTGCTGAGTGTACTCATTATATCAAGGATGGTCAGATCCTGGAAATGAATGCTGAGGTGATGAACGACATCAAGCAGGCAAATAAAGCTATGGCTGACGATGCACTCAGAGTTCTTGCTCTTGGATTTAGAACCTATGACGAACTGCCACAAGATATTTCGGCGGAAGCTGTCGAGAAGAATCTTATATATGTTGGTCTTTCAGGAATGATTGATCCAGTTAGACCTGAGGTTAAGGTTGCAATTGAGAAGTGTCGTCGTGCAGGTATTCGTCCTGTAATGATTACGGGTGACCATAGAGATACTGCAGTTGCAATTGCAAAGGAACTGGGGATCCTTGAAGGAACAGATGAAAATGGAAAGACGATCACATTTGAAGCCATCACAGGTGCTGAACTTGAGGAAATGTCGGATGAATATTTCGAAAAGCATGTTGCTGACTACGCAGTTTATGCAAGAGTTCAGCCTGAGCATAAGGTTCGTATAGTTAAGGCTTGGAAGAAACTCGACCGTGTAACAGCCATGACAGGAGATGGTGTAAATGATGCTCCTTCGATTAAGTCTGCTGATATCGGCGTTGGTATGGGAATCACAGGAACAGATGTTACAAAAAATGTTGCAGATATGATTCTTGCTGATGATAACTTTGCAACTATAGTTTCAGCGGTAGCAGAGGGTAGAAGGATTTACGATAATATTCGTAAGGCAATACAGTTTCTACTTTCATCCAACCTTGCTGAGGTTATTGCAATCTTCATCGCAACAATTCTTAACTTCACAATACTGAAGCCTGCACATCTTCTCTGGATAAATCTTATTACAGACTGCTTCCCAGCAATAGGACTTGGAATGGAAGAAGCAGAGGCAAATGTAATGGACAGGGCTCCTCGTAAGAAGGAAGAGGGGATCTTTGCTGGTGGAATGGGCGTTGATATAGTGCTTCAGGGTGCAGTAATAGCAGTTCTCACAGTTGTGTCGTATTTCTTCGGGCATTACTATGAAACAGGACGCTGGATGGTAGAAACATCATCGCATGGAATGACAATGGCATTCCTGACACTGTCACTTACTGAGGTATTTCATAGCTTCAATATGAGATCAAGAGAGTCTTCAATCTTTATGCTTAAGAAGCAGAATAAGCTCCTCTGGGGAACTCTTGTGTTATCACTTGTACTTACAGCTTTGATTATCTATGTGCCAGTACTTAGAAATCTATTCTCATTTACATTTATTGGAGTAAAGGAACTGCTTACAGCTGTTGGACTTGCTCTTGTGATAATTCCTATCGTTGAGGTAAGGAAACTATTTATTCGTAAGTAAACCCAAAAAGAGACTCAATTCTGTCGTGCATTAATGACAGAATTGAGCCTCTTTTTGATTTAAGTTATGGAAAATTATTTGTTACTGTTACTCCAGTGTCTTCAGGTATTTCTTATGCTCGTACATCTCTGCATCTGCTCTGTTGAATACCTGAGTTGTTGTATCACCGTCGGAAGCCTTGTAGGTGGCAATACCGCCGGCAAGGGTTACAAGACCCATATCCATATTTTCAAGAATCTGGGTTTTAAGTTCATCAAGAAGACTATCCCTGATCGCATAGTCATGCCCCTTAAGGATAGCTACAAATTCATCTCCACCTACACGGTAGATAGGGCTGTGCTTAAAAGTCTTACAGATCATATGACATGCATCTCGGATGAACTCATCGCCAGCATTATGTCCAAGAGTATCATTTATCATCTTAAGGTTGTTTACATCAAATACGCCAAGAGCATATTCTGTAACAACTCCTACAGTGACATCGTCCTCAAGCTTATTAATATCATTTACATAGGCCCTCTTGCTCTTGACTCCTGTAAGTTCATCTCTGTTTGCCTGCTCCATGGCTGTACCAAGAGCTTCTCGCATTTCTTTTTCAGCCTTTATGGATTCATCAATATTACTGACTGCAATTACAAGATGTTTTTTATCTTCAGTTTGTACAGCTCTGAGATTTACGTATTCAGCAGAACCTCCTATCTTTAGTCTGTAAGTGATAGAAAAAACAGCGGATCTCTCTAGTCTATTAAGAACCCTGGCCTTTCTCATAGCCTCAGACATCATAGGATAGTCCTCTTCAAAGATACTGTTCTTCATATTCTTCTGTGTGTCGGCCCAGAAATCATCTCCATGGTTGCCCACTTTCAGCTGTGTATATTTTTCACTTGAACTGTATTCGTTGTACGCATCTGTCTCAATATCGACATAGTAGATGACTTCATATCTGTCAGCGAGTGCAGAAGCGATACGGTTATATGTGGCACTGCTGTCTGCTAGGGATTCCTGGTACTTCATCTCCTTGTCCACATTACGAATACCAATGATAACATGCTGTGGGTCATTTATACTTTTAATAGTTTTTAAATTGTAATATACTGGTTCACCACGCTCTACCAGCCTGTAATTCAGAGTAAAGCTTTCGCCTGCATATAGTGCATTTAGCATTACTTCCTTATTGAATCTTTTTAGGAAAATCTCCTGGTCTTTTGGATAAACAAGTCTCCTGCAATTTGAGATTGTATCCCCGAAAAAATCATCGCCAGAAGAAAGAACTGTCAATTCTTTTTTTCCACCGGATACGCCATATTCAACATAGCTGTTATCAAAAATATTAACATAGAACACGCCAATATAATCATCTGCTAGTGACAAAGCCAGGTGAAGAAAGGTTGCATCAATGTTTTCGTGGTTTATGTTGTTCTGTATATCATTCATGAGTTAAACCTCCGTGATTATTGTGAAACCCGCATAAAATGAGATAGAAAATATGTGAAAAATGTAAAAATATTATACCACAAAACAGGACTTTCCTTCAATGAGAGATTACTGGGAGAGATTACTGGGAGAGACTGCTGGTTGAGGTTGTAAGATTATTATAAGTTTGGTATACTTTTTCTTGGTGTAAAAGAACTATTTTAGGGCTGTTGCAGCCTAATTGATATTTTTAAATGATATTTATAAATGGTATTTATAGATATAAGGAGTTTCCAAAGTGGATAATAATATTTATAATAACTTGGGAAATAATCTAGATAATCAGAATGATTACATGCCTCAGGGACAGTATCAGCAACCGAATCAATCTCAGGTGCCAGAATATCAGCAGTATAATCAGCAG
>CACZRU010000004.1 GCA_902783605.1 uncultured Lachnospiraceae bacterium | reverse complement strand
TTGACGCTGTTTGTGCTTTGGATTTTCGCAGATAACAAGTATTCTGCCTTTTCTTTTAATGATTTTGCACTTATCGCAAATCGGTTTTACTGATGCGCGTACCTTCATTAAAATACTCTCCTTTCCAAAAGTGTCCTGCAAATGTCTATTCTAACATTCTAATGTGCTAAAAGCAAGGTTTTTTTTGAGAAATTTTATTTTGCTCTCCAAGTAATCCTTCCTTTTGAAAAATCATAAGGTGACAAGATAACTGTAACCTTATCTCCAGGTAATATTTTGATGTAATTCATACGAAGCTTTCCACTGATATGTGCAAGTATCTCATGACCATTTTCAAGTTGTACTTTAAACATAGCGTTTGGAAGCTTTTCTAATACTACACCTTCGCACTCAATTTCGTCAGCTTTGGACATATGTTCACTCCTTATTATTTAACCAAGTATTGCTGTGATATCAGCAAATACAGTCTCCAGATCCTGTGTTCCATCTATATTCTTTACTATGCCTTTTCCGTCATAGTAATCAATAAGTGGCTGTGTCTGTTCGTGATAAACTGAAAGTCTGTTAAGTACTGTCTCTGGCTTATCGTCATCTCTCTGAATAAGCTCACTTCCACAGTTATCACATACACCCTCTGTCTTAGGTGCATTATACTTTACATGATATGTAGCTCCGCACTTTACACATGCGCGTCTTCCTGACATTCTTGTAACGATATTCTCATCTGGCACATCAACATTTATAGCATAATCAACTGCTTCTCCTGACTCAGCAAGTGCAGCATCAAGTGCTTCTGCCTGAGGAATTGTTCTAGGGAAACCATCAAGTACATAACCATTTGCACAGTCATCCTGATGTATACGGTCAATAACAAGATCAACCACAAGTGAATCTGGAACAAGTTCTCCAGCATCCATATATCCCTTTGCCTTCTGACCAAGCTCTGTACCATTCTTAATATTTGCACGGAAGATATCTCCGGTTGAAATATGTGGCACATTATACTTATTACATATCATATCAGCCTGAGTACCTTTTCCGGCACCAGGAGCTCCAAGCATTATAATCTTCATATTGCTACTCCTCTCTATCAAACTCATATTTAATACTTTCTCTGTTTCTAGTCTATAAAACTACATAAAGTCATCCTGAACGAATTAAAGGATCCTCTATATTTTTTTATAAAAGACTCTTTAATTCGCTCAGAATGACAATTATACTTTCATCTGGCTAATTAACTGTTAAGAAATCCTGAATAATTACGAACTATCATCTTAGACTCAATCTGCTTAATAGTCTCTATAATAACACCGCAGATAATGATGAGTGATGTACCACCGAAGGAAACATCTGCACTGAATCTTCCGTTAAAGAAGATTGGAATTACTGCTACGATGATAAGACCAATAGCACCAATAATTACAATGTAATTAAGAATCTTATTCAGATAATCCTGTGTCGACTTACCAGGTCTTATACCAGGAACGAATCCACCCTGCTTCTTCAAGTTATTTGCTATCTCCATTGGATTAAATGAAATTGAAGTATAGAAATAAGCAAAGAATATTACTAACAGGATATACAGTACAAGTCCGATGTATGCCCATGGATATCCAGGTCTGAACCAATAATTTGTATTAAGACCTTCAAAAATCTTAGCAACAACCTGATTCTTTACATTTATGTTGAAAAGATTAGTAACGATTGATGGAATTGACATCAGAGTAGATGCAAAGATGATAGGCATAACGTTACCTGTATTCACCTTTAATGGAATATGTGATGTCTGACCACCAACTGACTTTCTTCCCTGAACCTTCTGTGCATATGATACAGGAATCTTTCTCTCAGCATCATTTAATAAAATAGTAAGTACTGTTGTAATAATAACAACACCAATAATGATGATTGAAGCAAATATCATATTGATTGTTGATTTACCCTTAACAAACATGTTGAAAAGGTTTACAAAATCACTTGGCATACGAGATACAATGTTAATAAGAAGGATAATAGATACACCATTACCAACTCCTTTTTCAGTAATTCTCTCACCAAGCCACATAATAAATGTACTACCAGCTGTAAGTGTGATTACTATAACAGCTACTGATAAGAAATTGTATTCATATAAAAGTCCAGAACGACCAAAACCTACTGCAAGTCCTGTTCCTTCAATAATAGCAAGCGCTACAGAAACAACTCTTGTAATAGCAGTGATCTTTTTTCTTCCCTCATTACCATCTTTCTGCATTTCCTCGAGAGCTGGAATAGCAATTGTGAGGAGCTGAATAATGATGGATGACGTAATGTAAGGTGTTACTGAAAGTGCAAATATTGACATCTTCTGGAATGAACCACCTGTAAATGAATTAAGAAGTGAATTTGCACCATCACCTAAATTATTAGCAAAGAAATTGCTTAGCTTGGATACATCTACACCTGGAGTAGGAATAAGAGAACCAAGCCTTACAACTATCAGGATAAAGAACGCAAATATAAGCGCGTTCCTTATCTCTTTAATCTTAAATGCATCTCTAATGGTTTTAAACATATTAAACCACCTCTATTTTTCCGCCTGCTGCTTCAATTTTCTCGATAGCTGTCTTGCTGGCAGCATCAACTGAAACTGTAAGCTTCTTGGTTAACTCTCCATTTCCTAAAACTTTAACACCATCTCTAGGATTCTTTACAAGTCCAATCTCCTTAAGAGCATCAACTGTTACTGTTGCTCCATCTTCAAATCTGTTAAGATCTGAAACATTGATGCTGATGATGTTCTTAGAATTTCTGCACTTAAAGCCTCTCTTAGGTAAACGTCTGAAGAGTGGCATCTGACCTCCCTCGAAGCCAGGTCTTGGAGCACCTGAACGTGCCTTCTGTCCCTTATGTCCCTTACCAGCTGTCTTGCCGTTTCCTGATCCATGACCACGACCGCGTCTGAAGTCATCACGAGTAACCGCACCAGCGTTAGGTGCAAGATTTGATAAATCCATCCTCTTAGACCTCCTTAT
>CACZRU010000003.1 GCA_902783605.1 uncultured Lachnospiraceae bacterium | reverse complement strand
CGGGAGATGTTTTAAATGATGGTGAAACAGGAGAACTTGTATTTACTAGTATCCGTAAACATGCGCGTCCTATGATCCGTTTTAGAACAGGTGATATAGGATATGTAGATAAGAGTAAATGTAAGTGTGGAAGAACTTCTGCTAGAATTCATATCGTGGGAAGAAAAGATGATATGTTCATTGTATCAGGAGTTAATATTTTCCCATCTGATGTAGAGACTGTTCTTAGAGATTTGTCTGGAATCACAGGTGAATATAGAATTCATGTATTCGAGAGAGATTATACAGCTAGATATGGAGTCGAGGTTGAGAAGGCTGAGCCAGATGCTGATGTTGAGGAAATCAAGAAGAGAGTTATTGGTGCACTTAAGAGTCGAATAGGTGTTAAGCCAGATTATATCTCTGTGCTTGCTGATGGAGAACTGCCAAGGGCAGAGCATAAAGCAAAGAGACTTATTGATGAAAGAGAACATAAGATTGATCAGGCTATTCTGATCTAGATTGGAGGAAATAGGATATGCCTGAATTGGCGAAAAGAACAAATGGATTTACTGACTCTGTTATAAGAAGAATGACTAGAGTGGCTAATAGATATGATGCAATTAATTTATCACAGGGATTTCCTGATTTTGATCCACCAGTAGAAATCGTAAAGAGACTTCAGGATATATCAATTGTCGGCCCTCATCAATATCCCATAACCTGGGGCGCAAAAAACTTTAGAGATGCACTGGCAAAGAAACAGAAAAAATTTATGGGGAGAATTATAAACCCTGAAGAAGAGATACTGGTAACCTGTGGAAGTACGGAAGCTATGATAACTGCAATGTTAACTGTAGTTAATCCTGGAGATAAGGTTATAGTGTTCTCACCATTTTATGAGAATTATGGAGCGGATGCTATTCTTTCTGGAGCGGAGCCTATATATGTTCCTCTGAATCCGCCGGAATTTTCATTTGATCCGGAAGTTCTAGAAGATGCATTTAGACAAAAACCGAAGGCTCTTGTTCTATGTAATCCATCAAATCCTTCGGGCAAGGTTTTCACTCGTGAAGAATTAAAAATAATCGCCGACCTTGCTATAAAGTATGACAGCTTTGTCATAACTGATGAGGTATATGAGCATATAGTGTATGAGCCATATAATCATACTTATATTAATTCACTTCCAGGAATGTATGAGAGAACTATATCATGTAGTTCTTTATCAAAGACATATTCAATTACAGGGTGGAGACTTGGATATCTAATAGCACCTCCTGAATTGACTGAAAGGGCAAAAAAGGTTCATGATTTCCTCACTGTTGGAGCGGCTGCTCCACTTATGGAAGCAGCTGTAGTAGGTCTTGAATTTCCAGATTCGTATTATGATGAGCTTAGGGCTCATTATACACACATGAGAAATTTGTTCCTAAAGGGTCTTAAGAATCTTGGCTTTCATTATTCTGAACCTCAAGGAGCGTATTTTGTACTAGTTGATGTTGCAGAATATGGTGTGAAAGATGATCTTAAGTTCTGCGAATGGCTGGCAGAAAATGTTGGTGTTGCAGCTGTACCGGGGTCCAGTTTCTTTAAAGAAGATATAAATAATTACATTAGACTTCATTTTGCAAAAAAGGATGAAACCTTGAATGAAGCTTTGGACAGACTTTCTTCATTTAGATCTAAAGTTATAGGTTATACAGCTTAGTTATAAAAAAAAACTATAACTGCTTATTGTTTATAGGTATTTTACAATATTACCATTTTTAGTTAACATATCCACATAATAAATAAAGCCGGATGGAGGAAATAAAAATGGCAAGAGTAAAATTATTATCACTTGAGGAAACTAGTGGAGCAGAGAAGGAAAGATATGAGGAGCTCGCAGGAAGAAATGCAGTAACTAATATGAAGGCAGGACTTCTGAATGATGCAGCAACCTATGATGCATATATGGGCTGGTACACATCATGGAACAGACTTGTTGAAGTAATTGGAGAGAAGGATGCAGTTCTTTATGCACATGCAATCTCAACAACTAATTCATGCCAGTTATGCTCTTTATTCTTTATCAGTGATGTTAAGGGACTTGGGCTTGATCCAGCAAATCTTCAGTATGATGAGAAGGAGCAGGCACTGTTTGATCTTGGACAGCAGGCTGTAAAGAATCCAACAGCTGTATCAGATGAATTATTTGAAAGATTAAGAAAGTTCTGGAATGACCAGGAAATAGTGGTAATCGTTGGTTTTGCCGGACAGATGATAGCAACAAACAACTTCAATTCTATCCTGAAGATAGATGTAGATAAGAGGCTGTTACCAATCATCAACGAGTTTAAGCCAGCAACATGGAGAGATGATATCAAGTAATTAATATAGACCCAGCTAATAGTTGAGTCGATTCAAGCTGATAGCCTGGATCGGCTCAATTTATTTTGTAAGTAATATTTTTCAAAGTGAGGATATGAAAATGGCTGAGAAAACAGCGGTATATGAACTAAATAATGTTTCAAAAACATTTGAAAATGAAGGGAAGACATTTGAGGCACTTAAGGGTGTAAGTCTGGAAATATATGAGGGAGAAATATTCGGAATAATTGGAATGAGCGGAGCAGGTAAATCCACTCTTGTTAGGACACTTAATCGTCTGGAGGATGTGACGGAAGGAGAGGTTAATTTCTACGGTCAGGATATTGGCAGACTAAAACCTTCAGAACTTCGTCAGATTAGACGCTCAATCTCCATGATATTTCAGGGCTTTAATCTTCTCAATCAGAGAACTGTATTAGAAAATGTGATGCTTCCCCTTAAGATAGCTAAGGTTGGAAGGAAGGAGAGAAAGAAAATTGCTCTTGAGATGTTGAAGGTGGTTGGTCTCGAAGATAAGGCTTCCAGCTACCCAGCTCAGCTTTCTGGTGGTCAGCGCCAGAGAGTAGCTATAGCCAGAGCACTTACAGTTAATCCGAAGGTTTTGCTATGTGATGAGGCAACATCAGCCCTTGATCCCAAAATTACAGAAGAAATACTGAATCTTCTTCAGGAAATAAATAGAACCAGAAAGCTTACTGTAATCATTATAACCCATGAAATGTCAGTGGTAGAAAAAATATGTGACAGGGTAGCAATCATCGATAAGGGTGAAGTGGCCGAAGTAGGAGAGGTGAAGGAGATTTTTTCGTCACCCAAGTCAGAAGCCGGAAGAAATCTTGTTCTGCCTAAGGAATTACAAGGCCTGCAGGGCTCATTTACGGAAAATGATAAAAGTGGCAAACTGATACGAATTGTATTCGATGGTCACAGTGCAAATGAACCATATATATCTAATCTGGTAGAAGAAACAGGTAAGAAAGTAAATATACTGAGTGCCAATACAAAGAGTGTAGGTGGAATCGGTTATGGCCAGATGGTGCTGGAATTGCCAGAGGAAAAAGACGATCAGAAGATAATTCTTGACTATTTTAAGTCAAAGAATCTTGTGATATCAGCAATAGCATAATTATCTATTAAGGATCATTTTATGAAGTCTATTTATGGAGGAAAGAATAATGAATGATTATATAAGAGATGCAATCATCAAAGGAATATTTGAAACCTTGCAGATGACAGCTTTTGCTTCCCTCTTTGCATATATTATAGGACTCCCTCTGGGAATACTTTTATATGTTACTTCAAAGGGGCGAATATATGAAAACAGAGCAATCAATACAGTTGTTGGAGCAATAGTGAATGTGAGCAGATCGTTGCCATTTCTCATTCTTCTTGTACTGCTTATTCCGGTTACAAGATTTATTGTAGGTGCATCAATAGGTACCACAGCATCCATTGTACCACTTACTATAGGAGCAATACCAATAGTTGCAAGAATGGTGGAATCCTCTCTAAATGAGGTTCCTTCAGGAATCATTGAAGCTGCAAACTCCATGGGAGCAAGTCCATTATTTATAGTTTTTAACTTTATTCTTCCAGAAGCCGGACCTTCGCTGGTACTAGGAGCAGCAATCAACATAGCTACTGTTTTAGGTTATTCAGCCATGGCTGGAGTTATTGGTGGTGGCGGACTTGGAGCCTTGGCACTTCAGTACGGCTACTACAGATATCAGAAGGATGTGCTCTGGGTGACAGTGGCAATTCTTGTAATCATGGTATGGCTGGTACAGGAATCTGGTGGATTTCTGGCAAAGAAAATAAGAAAAAGTTAGTTATAGGTTTTATTTATAACAATATATAGTTTTTAAGGATTTGCTTTTAACGAAAAAATCCAATATAGTACATTACATCGAAGGGCAAAATAAAAAATATATCAAATACCCCAAGAAACATTTGATCATATTTAGAGAGATTAAGGAGGAAAGAAATATGAGAAAGAATATAGGAAAAAAGATTATAACATTAGGAATTTCATTTGCACTTTTACTTGGTGCAGTAGGATGCGGTAGTTCAGATTCATCCAGCACTGACAACAGTTCAGAAGTTGCTGAAACAGCAGTTACCGAAGAGGAGACAGAGGAAGCTTCAGAGGAAGTTGCAAAAGAGGTAAATGAAAGCGATTCACTTAGCAATTCCAATGAAGAAGCATCAGAAACAGACAGTGAGTTTGTTTATACAGGTGATCCTGTAACAATAAAGGTTGGAGCAAACATTACTCCACATGCAGAGATTCTTAGAGAGGCACAGCCAATACTTGCAGAGCAGGGCATCACACTTGAAATCGTTGAACTTGAGGATTCAGTTACACCAAACACTGGAGTAATAGAGAAGAGCCTGGATGCAAATTATTTCCAGCATGTACCTTATCTTGAGCAGTTCAATGAAGAGAACGGATCAGACCTCGTATCAATCGGTGCAGTTCATTATGAACCATTTGGAGTTTATGCAGGAAAGACAAAGTCACTTGCAGATCTTCCGGACAATGCAACTGTAGCAGTTCCTAACAATGTAACAAATGAAGCAAGAGCACTTCTTCTTCTTCAGCAGGAAGGACTTCTTACACTGAAGGACGATGCAGGAATCAACGCAACAATAGCTGATATCGTAGACAATCCAAAGAACATTCAGTTCACAGAGCTTGCTCCAGAGCAGTTAGTTCAGGCACTTCCTGATGTAGATGTAGCAGTTATTAACGGCAACTATGCAATTGAAGGTGGTCTTAGTGTTAAGGATGCGCTTGCAGTAGAGGCAAATGATGGTCTTGCAGCACAGACATATGGAAACATCATAGCAACATCTCCTGAGAAGGAAAATGATGAAGCTCTTAAGGCACTTGTATCAGTACTTCAGAGTAAGGCAATCAGCGATTATATCAATAACACATATGATGGAGCAGTAGTTCCACTTTACTAAGAAAAAATCTAATATAGAATATTCTAAGAGGATAGAAGAATGATAAATTTTGAATATTATAATCCGGCAAAGATCATTTTCGGAGCAGGAAGTATTAATAATATAACAGCCCTTCTGGAACAGAGTTCTGCCAAGTCGCTTCTTCTGGTATACAGCGGTGATTTCATTAAAGATCTGGGGATATACCAGACAATAAAGGAAGCGACCAAGGAACTTGGTATCAAATTTCTGGAAAATGGAAATGTAGTACCTAATCCTTCTATTGAACTGGTAAGGGACCTGGTCAAAGAAGGAAAGAAAGAGGATGTAGATTTTGTACTAGCCGTAGGCGGTGGAAGTGCAATAGATACAGCTAAAGCAGTTTCTATAGGAATACCTTATGATGGAGATGTTTGGGATTTCTTTGAGAACGGAGTCGTTCCGGAAAAGGTTCTTCCGATTGGTGTAGTTGCAACGACAGCATCCAGTGGATCTGAGACATCCAATGCAGCAATATTATCAAGCGGAGAGTGGAAGCTGGGATTTGAGGATGACCGTATAATTCCAAGGTTTGCAATAATGGATCCGGCTTACACAGTGAAGCTTCCAAAGTACCAAACAGCTGTAGGTATTGCAGATGTGCTGGCGCATCTTCTTGAGAGATATTTCTCAGATGTGAAGAATTCAGATACAACGGATTATCTGATAGAGGGGGCTGTTAGAGCACTGCTGTTAAACGGTAAAAGAATTATTGATTTAATAGAAAAGTATTCACCAAAATCATCTGGTTCAGCAGATAGTGGATTGATCCCTGATGAACTGGCAGCTTTGCCAGAGTATATAAATGCAAAGGGTGAAATTCAGTGGCTGGCTAGTGTAGCACATAATAATTTCCTGGATGCAGGAAGAAATGCAGACTGGGGATCACATAGAATTGAGCATGAGCTGTCAGCACAGTATGGTATAACTCATGGCGAAGGAATGGCAGTTGTATTTGTAGCATGGACCAAGTATATAGCAAAGATAAAACCATGGAGACTGGCACTTCTTGCTAACAGAGTTTTCGGAGTCGATTCCTACGATTACACAGAGGAAGAGAGAGCGTTGATCCTGTCAGATAAGCTTAAAGAATTCTTTAGTCAGTTGGGAATAGCAACGACACTTACTGAGCTTGGAATAGGTTCAGAGCATTTCGAGGTTATGGCAGAGAGAGCTACGAGAAATGGCCCGGTAGGACACTATGAGAAGCTGGATAGGGTGAGCTTTGTGAAGGTGCTGGAAGAGGCTATATAGAAGAGGCTATATAGAGGAGCTATATAGAGGAGCTATATAGAAAAGAGATAAAGAAATTATTTAACAAGGGATATATTAAATATCTTAGATACCTCCAGCACATTATAAGATATGCAGTATGCTATCACTCTTAATCCTATTGACAGAGTAGGTGAATATGATTATTATATCATAGACAAATTAAATGTTTTGGAGGTATCTATGAGTTTTATTAATGACATTTCCGAATATATAAGGTCAGGTGAGTCTAAAGAACAGAACCTGGGACTTGAGATAGAACATTTTATAATTAATGATGAAGGAATCCAGATGGAGTTCCATGAGATTTCGAATCTTATTAATCAGGTGGGAAAGGCAATTGGGGCTGAGATTATCTTTATGGACAGCTACCCAGTTGGATATTATACAGGCGAGTATTCAACAAGTCTTGAACCATCCTGTCAGTTTGAGATAAGTATAAATCCTTATAATGATCTGGATACAATAAAGAATATATACGAGGAATTCAGGGCACTGTGGGAGCCTATATTTGAAGAGAAGGGATATCATTTTGAGACAAAGGGCAATCTGCCGTTAGTGGAATCTGGTGCAATTACACCTGATGATATTCCACTTTCTCCAAAGAAGAGATATAAGTACATGGATGAGTACTTTAAGAGGAGTGGTCATTATGGAAAATAT
>CACZRU010000002.1 GCA_902783605.1 uncultured Lachnospiraceae bacterium | reverse complement strand
GCTCTGTTTTTTTTCGAGTTTTATTCCGGTTTTATTCCGGTTTTATTCCGGTTTTATTCCGGTTTTATTCCGGTTTTAATCCGGTTTTATTCCATCTGAAGCTTGACATCAACTATTCGTACAACAGATTCATTTAGTCTTTCTTCTGATATTTCGCCACTCTTTACAGCTTCGAGAACTCCTTCATAAGCTTTTTTGAAATCCTCTGGCATAAGTATCATATCGGCACCCGCCTGGATTGCCATGATTGCCGCTTCATCAGATGAATATTTGGACGAAATAGCACCCATTTCCATAGAGTCTGTAATGACTATTCCGTCATACCCCATATCTCCTCTAAGCAGCTCCGTAATCATCACATCAGAAAGTGATGCTGGAGTATCATGTCCAGTAATGTTCGGCGCAGAAATATGGGACACCATAATAATCTTTGCCCCATCATCAATCGCAGTCTGGAATGGCACCAGTTCATCAGCCTTAAGATCATCAATAGTTTTTGTTGTAAATGCCGCTCCAAGATGTGTATCTCCTGCAGTAGCTCCATGTCCAGGAAAATGCTTATACGTCGGGGTAATACCTTTTGACTCGAGCCCCTTAGCAACTGCTATGGACATATCCGAAACCACATCCATATCACTTCCAAATGATCTATATTTGACGATTGAGTTTTCTGGATTCGTAAGAACATCTGCTACAGGAGCAAAATCAATATTAAAGCCAAGATCAGCAAGATAGGTTCCCATAGTTTCTCCTGCACTGCGGGCATCCTCTACAGTACCATCCGAGCCAATCTCTGACATATTCCCTACGTTAGTAACGCCAAATCTTCCACTACCAGCTACTCTGGCAACTGATCCACCTTCTTCATCAACACAAAGGAACATTGGAAGTCCTATTCTATCAACGCTGAATTCATTAGTCTTTGAAAGCATTTCCTTTGTCTGCTGAGGAGCCTGAAGATTATCTCCCATGTAAATGATACCTCCAACAGGAGTTTCATTTATTGCATTTTGGGTTGCTTCGCCAGCCATAATGGCAGCATCTGTAGACGTGAGCGCATCTGGTGTAATAACAAACAGCTGAGCAACTTTATCTTCAACCGACATCTCGTTCACAATTTTTTCTGCCTCGGAAAGTTCCTTTACAGCCTCAGCATCATCTTTCACTGACTTGCCTGTATTTTCTTCTGCCTGCCCTTCTTCCAGTTCTTTTGATGCATCCGTATCAGTCCCAAGGAAATCGTCCCCTGATTGACCATACAACTCTACCGAAGGTGTTTCAGCAGAAACAATTTCTGAAACTGAATTAACACCGGCAGCATCCGCTGACATAACTTCATTTTTATTCACTTGGCTCATTCCACCCTCTCCAAGAAAAACACATAGCGCTATCATTGCAAAAGCAGCTAGAATAAGCATAAATTTACGTAAACTTTTTTTCACTCTGTTTTCTCCCAAAATCAACAAATTGGTTTACAGAACATAATCAGAGACATTTTAACATCAAACAAATAAAAAAGCCACAATATTTTGTGGCTTTTCAGTATTTTTTTACCATTTTATACAAGTTATGTTACATAAAAAACAGTTTTTTACTAGTTTTTTGAAAATTTATGTAAACTTTATAGGCTGTTTTATGCCGATTTTATTAATATCATACTTATTATTTAATAAGACCATATCATGATTTCTATTTGATTTCTATTTGATTTCTGGTTAAACTCTATTTAATCAACGTCCACCGAAGAAGCAATATATCGAGCACCCTCACGACTAACTTCCTTTTGGCGAATAGCATAAATGTCATCATAATTGGTTATAAGAAGCTCAACTAAATATCCCGACATTGCACCACTTTCCACATATTCACGAAGAGTTCTTATAACCTCTTCCTTTGACATACCGGCACGATAAGCTCTGATTTCGGCAACAGCCGAGAAAATATCAGCAATTGCTATTATACGAGCCCCCATAGGAATATCATCAGCTTTAAGTCTAAATGGATATCCATAACCATTCAGTTTCTCATGATGAAGAGAAGCCCAGCGACCAATCTGTTCAAATCCTGTTATATCTTTTAGCAGAAGATGTGTATAATAAGCATATTCCTTTACAATATTAAATTCTTCATCCGTCAGCTTTTCATTTTTATCCAGAACATACTTTGGAACCTTCAGTTTCCCTACATCATGAAGATATCCTGCTATCATCATCATCTTGCACTCATCTTCTGACATACCAATTATCTCCGCAAGACGAACAGCTGTTGCAGCCACACCAGATGAATGCATAACAGTATAATTACTTCTAAAATCAATGATTCGAGACATAAATCTTGCAAGCTCTATCATCTCATCAAGTGTCAGATCATTTGCATCTGAAATGTGACTCAGGAATATCTCCGGCTGATGAAGAACCTCCATCCATACGTATTCCTTTTCAGCAAACCTTAGAAATGCTTCTACCACAGTTGAACTAACGCTTTCTCCCGCCAGGTCAGAAATAGCATCACAAATATCCTCTACCTGGTTGAGAGCTGCATCTTTAGGATCCAGCATTGAAGCAACTCTGTCAGAGATATCAATAATTTCGGCGAAGTCCATATACTTTTCGGCTCCAAAAGCGTTCTCATCTATTTCATCTTCTGGAGACGCAACTTTCATAACCTCGCAAACCGACTTGTACCTTTGAACATCACCAATTATTCCAAGCCCCTGTGCAGCGAGATCCTTAAAATAATATCTTTCTTTATCTTCACTTGCATTATCCGGCATAAGAGCAATACCAACATCATACAAAAGGCTGGCATTTATAAGTTCTCTCTTATCCTCACTATTATACCCCAGCTCATCAGCTATATTGTAAGCAAGATAAGCAACTCTTTGATGTAGTTTTTCTGTCTCAGGTCTAAGAAGATTCATAGCTTCGGCAAAACTCTTAGACACCGCTCTCATATTAGTAAATTTCTTCTCCATATATGGTATCCTCCCGAAATAAGAATTTGTTTGTTTTCTAATTCTTTTTTCTAATTCTTTTTCTAGTAATAGCAAACCATCTTTTACACCCCTAATGTTAACAGTATACCATTTATCCTATCATTTGTCTTGTAAATTTTCCTCTTGTCTGCCCTTTTATCTATCCTTTTATCTATCCTTTTGTCCATCCTTTTTGCTATCAGTTTTACCATCTATTTCCACAGGAATACTCTTGACAGAAATGGCAAAAGGGTATATTATTCTAAAAAATGTTAAATGAATCTAACTCCGTTATTTAAACATAAATATAGAATAAATATTTTTCATGGTGAAATAAATGAATCTATCATCCATTATTGCGATTCTGGTAATACTACTTTTAGTCATTCCAGCACTTAGATATATATATAAAAACGGCACCTGTGGAAGTTGTCCCGACAAAGGTGCATGTTCTGGTCACTGTGATCATTCTTCTTATAAATATAGTAAATTTGATAATGAAACCGACGCATTAAGCAGTAGCGAAAAAAACGAGCTTAGAGAAGAATATATGAAGAAAAACAAACTAATAGACGATATTATAAAAAAGCACAGAATCTAAACATGTTTTTTTCTTGCATATATAGTTAAATTATGCTAACATCTTTTAGGGAATTATATTATTATATAACGATAGTTAAAATAGTTTACATACCTTTTAATAATATTAATTCATATTCAATAATAAATTTATTTCTATTTTTATGGAGGGCACGAAGTTGGCTATGGAAATTCACCAGTCTGCAGAAGATTATCTTGAAGCAATACTTATGATCAAAGAAAAGAAGGGATATGTTCGTTCTATAGACGTAGCCAATCAGCTTGGTGTATCTAAACCTAGTGTTAGCTACGCGACCAAGCGATTAAGAGAAAATGGATATATATCATTTAATGAGGATGGCATGATTTCCTTAACTGATTCTGGAATGGAAATTGCCAGCAAGATATATACTAGACACAAGGTACTTACTCAGATATTTACAAGCCTGGGTGTTGATGAAAAAACTGCGGCAGAGGATGCATGCAAGATAGAGCATGACCTTAGTCCTCAGACTTTCGATGCACTTCTTGAATATGCGAAAAAATCTGGTCTAGCAACTATCTAGTATTTTTTCATATATTTATACAAATAAGATTTTCTATCATATTTTTTAATATTTTTTCCAATAATTACAGCCATGACTCTAATATTACTATCATTAGAATCATGGCCGTTTTTCTGTCTCCCCTTTCTATTTATTTTTTCTGTTTAAGCTTTCTGTTTAAATATTTTGTTTAAATTTTCTGTTTATATTTTCTGTTTATACTTTCTGCTTGTTCACCTCCATAAATTCAGGAATATATTTGTCTACTTTTATACCACCTTTCTCATTTCCACTTTCAAACACATATGCATAATCAAGAGGCATATTGAGAATTTTGTAATACGGCGCGTTCATTTTCTCGCCAATAATCTTTGCAGTAGAAACATCTGTGGTCCCCAAGAAGAGCATATGATCACAATTTGAGATAATTGTATTAGATTCCGGTTCTGAATAGATTTCATGAAGCTGTGACAAATTCTGAAGGATAACAGATACACTGATTTCTCTTGATCTGATAACAGATATAAGCTTCGAAAACTTCGGAATAACAGTATTAGTGGCAAAATCATCCAACACCAGCCTGATAGGCACTGGAAGCCTCTTCTCTGGAAGACTGTCAGCATATGATATCAGTCCTTTGAATGCCTGAGCATAGAGAATATTTACAATTTTGTCCATAGAACGATCAGAGTCACTGACATTTATGAAGAGCGCCGTCTTACTGTTTGCCAGTTCTTCAAAGGTAAAACTACTGCTGTTATTAAAAATATAGTCAGTTTCTGAGCAGTCAAAGCCATTAAATGCATTTGCCACAAACATCATAATACTACTATAACATTTCTCGGCCTTTCCAACAGACTTAAACATGTTGTATCTGCGAGCAGCAAAGCTCATCGGATTCTTCTGTTGTAGTTCTGTAAATAGGCTATCCATAGTGGACATATTGCAACATGCAGTATATAGCATAACCAGATTTTTGAAGTCATGATCCACCTTGTCGGTCGTCTCAAGAAGGAATCCGATCAGTGCTGAGATAAACATCTGCGCACTTTGAGGCCAAAAAACTTCATCCTCAGAATCTGTTGGGCATAGCATCTCAGAAAGTGTCACAATATCCTGCTCGTTATATCTGCCAGTCTCCTCATTATAGCCAATAAAATCTAATGGATTGTACGAGCATGAGTTTCTTGAATTTACCATATCAAGCTTAAGCACCTTATAGCCAGCCGCTTTCAGGTCCTCAGCATGATTATCATATAGAACATCCTTGGTATCTGTTACTATAAAACTGCTGCACTTCTGATCAAGAAGTGGATCCACATATCCAGTCGTCTTACCTCTTCCACTAGCTCCCACGATAAGATCATTATTATTCAGCTTCGTCACATGAGTGTCATTTAGGACAAAGAAATCTTTCCCCAGTCTCCTATAATCTGGATTCCCTTCAAATTCATTTTTCTTAACATCTACTTCCTCAATTATTTCAGACATGCGTTTCTTAGATGCTGTTTTGGATGCAGTACCTGAGTTTGTTTTTGCATTTGTTTTTGCATTTGTTTTTGTATTTGTTTTTGCATTTGTTTTTGTATTTGTTTTTGAGGTCGTGATATTCTTCTTATTTTTCATAATTCTCTTCTCCTTATTATTTTCTTATTAT
>CACZRU010000001.1 GCA_902783605.1 uncultured Lachnospiraceae bacterium | reverse complement strand
TTTCGAATGGTACATGAAGAGCGAACCTGCGCTTTGGACATCTGTCAAGAAGGATGCTGAGAAATTGGCTAAGGCTGGAGTTACATCAGTGTGGCTTCCACCTGCTTATAAGGGGGCTCTGGGCAAGGACGATGTGGGCTATACAGTGTATGACCTGTACGATCTTGGTGAGTTCAATCAGAAGGGTACAGTAAGGACAAAGTATGGAACAAAGAAGGAGTACCTTGATGCAATAAGCGAACTCCAGAAAAATGGTATTAATGTCTATGCGGATATTGTTTTTGACCATAGAATGGGCGCTGATGAGATGGAAAAGGTGTCTGCACAGGAATTCAACGATACAAACAGATATCAGATGGTAGGTGAAGGAAAGATTATTGGTGCGTGGACCAAGTTTACCTTCCCTGGCAGAAAGAATAAGTACTCCGATTTCAAATGGAACTGGACTCATTTTGACGGCATCGATTGGGATCAGGATAATCTGACTAAGGCTATCTATAAGTTCTCCGGTAAGAAATGGAACAATGAGGTGGATCTGGAAAAGGCAAATTATGACTACCTCATGGGTGCAGATGTTGATTTTGATAACCGTGAAGTTTTTGAAGAACTTGTGAATTGGGCAACCTGGTATGTGGATATAACAGGTGTTGACGGTTTTAGACTTGATGCTGTTAAGCATATACCTGCTTCTTTCTATAGAGACTTCCTCTATACAGTGAGAGAGAAGACAGAGAAAGAACTATTTACAGTTGGTGAGTACTGGCATGGCGATGTAACTAAGCTGGAGGAATACCTCGGTGCAATTAAGTCTGAGGCTTCACTTTTTGACGTGCCTCTTCATTATAATCTGTATCATGCTTCTAAGGCAGGTGGTGCATATGATCTTCGCACTATTCTTGATGGAACTCTCATGAAAGAGAATCCTATCAAGGCTGTAACATTTGTAGATAACCATGATACCCAGCCGGGTCAGGCTATGGAGTCTTTCGTGGAAGACTGGTTCAAGCCTATGGCATATGCAATCATCCTTCTTCGTCAGGAAGGATATCCATGCGTATTTTATGGAGATTACAGAGGAATCGCTCATGATAAGGTTAAGTCTAAGAAGCAGCTTCTGGATAAGCTGATGAAGATTCGTAAGACTAAGGCTTATGGTCCACAGCATGACTATTTCGATCATCCTAACTGCATTGGCTGGACTAGAGAGGGTGATGAGGAGCATAAGGATTCTGGACTTGCTGTTGTTATCTCTGACGGCGAGGGTGGAACAAAGAGAATGTACATCGGAAGGCAGTTCGCAGGAGCTCATTTCTCTGATGTGATTGGAAATGCAAAGTATAACATCAAGATAGATGACGAGGGCTTTGGCGAGTTCTATGTAAACAGAGGCGCTGTTGCTGTATGGGTTCGTAAGGAACCTGGCAAGAGGGGCTAGTATAAAAGTTAGCATAAAAGCTAGTATAAAGGCTAGAAAAGTAATTAGGTAGGAGAATAACATGGCAAAGACCATTAAGACAGAAGCTGTTGATGATCTCTTTGAGGCGATAATGACTCTCAAGGATAAAGATGAATTCTACAGTTTCTTTGAGGATATATGTACAACCAATGAGATTCTTTCTATCGCAGAAAGATTTGAGGTAGCTAAGCTGCTTTACCAGAATAATACTTACATCGAGATTGCAAAAAAGACTGGTGCTTCAACAGCAACTATAAGCAGAGTTAATCGTTTCCTCAATAGTGGAAATGGAAGCTGCGATTTTATATTTGAAAGAATGGGAATAACAAAGAATAAGGGGTGAAGAATTTTTGGACCCGAGTTCCATAATTAGATTGATCATACTTTTTGTATTGCTTATGTTATCGGGCTTTTTCTCGTCTGCCGAAACTGCTCTCACAACAGTAAATATTAATAAGCTAAAGACTATTGTTGATGAGGGTGGAAGAAGAGGCAGAAGAGCATCGCTTGTAATTAAGATGAGAGAAGAGTCTGCAAAACTTCTCTCAGCAATACTTATAGGAAATAACATAGTAAACATTTCTGCGTCAGCACTGATGACTGTTGTGTGTACAGAGATTTTTGGAAGCAAGTACATTGGTGTTGGAACTGGTATACTGACTCTTCTGGTTCTTGTTTTTGGTGAGATTACACCTAAGAATCTTGCAACACTGAACAATGTCAGCATGTCACTTATATTCGCAAGACCTATTTATATACTCATGGTAGTGCTTACTCCGGTTATCTGGATAGTAAATGTAATCTGCCGTGGTATATTTTTCATTTTGCGTGTGGACCCAGATAAGAATCCTGATCAGATGACTGAAAGTGAACTGCTTAAGATAGTAGATGTCAGCAGTGAGGAAGGTGTTATCGAGAATTCCGAAAAGAAAATGATAAACAATGTTGTAGACTTTGGTGACGCAGTTGCCAAGGATATAATGATTCCAAGGGCTGATATGATATGTCTGGATGTGAACAGTTCCCTTGATGAGATTCTTGAAATTATCAGTGAAGAGAACTATTCAAGAATTCCTGTATACGATGAGTCAAAGGACCATATTATTGGTATCCTGAATGTTAAGGATCTTGTGATTTCTGGAATCCAGATGTCATATGATACTAAAACAGAAACATCTGCCAAAACAGAAACATCTGATAAAACAACTGGAATGTTTGGCTGGGGAGATAGAGATAAGGATAGAGAAATTCAGATTAAGGACTTTATGCGTAAGCCAGCCTATGTCTATGAATATCAGAGGACAGCACAGATATTTGCTGACATGAAGGGTGCTTCGGTAACAATGTGCATAGTGCTGGATGAATACGGAATAACAGCCGGACTTATCACTATGGAAGACCTGGTGGAAGAGATAGTTGGCGAAATCAGAGATGAATATGATGAGTATGAGGATGAGCTTATCAAGCTAATAGAACCTGGGCACTACGATGTGGATGGCTCGGTCAAGCTGGATGACCTGAATGATGCTATTGGAACAGAACTTGAATCAGAAAATTATGACTCTCTTGGCGGACTGATGATAGAGCTGCTGGATAAGCTGCCTGAAGAGGGCGAAACCGTAAAGGCTGGAGATATTGTACTTAAATGCAGTAAGGTTGAAAAGAACAGAGTGGAGCGGGTTGAACTTATTGGTGTAATCAGTAAAAAAGAGGAAGATGATGAAGAAAAATTCCAAGACTGACAATAAAAATAGCGGGAACAGCAAGAATAGCCAGAATAGC